>JAUCGG010000332.1 GCA_030378015.1 Desulfococcaceae bacterium HSG8 | reverse complement strand
CAAGGAGCAGGAATCATGTACAAAATGCTATATTTTTTCCTAAAATCAGCCGGATTATGCATGCTCGCCTTCATACTTCTTTTTTTGCATGAAAATCCGAATTGTTATGCAGATACCCGAATCTCCCATAAAATGAAAAAAATACGAATCCCCTTTGTTGAAAACAGGGGACAGGCCCCCGAAAAGGTTAAATTTTATGCCAGGATGTTCGGCGGAACTGTATCAGTAACAGAAAACGGAGATATCATTTATTCTTTTCCGAAAACAGGACCCGGCAGAGCTGTAAAAGGATTGGTCATCAAAGAATCGTTTGCACACGGAACCGTCAGGCAGGTCGCGGGGACAGAACAGGCTGTAACAAAATTCAGTTATTTCAAAGGAAAAGACCGCTCAGGATGGCAGAACAATATTCCCACATATGAATCCGTCAGCCTCGGGGAAATATATAAAGGCATCACATCAGAACTCAGAGCCTGGGGAAACAATATTGAGAAACGATTTTACGTGAACCCCGGGGCAGACCCCGGGAATATAAGGATCAGGCTGAACGGTGCAGACTCGCTGAAAATACATGAAACCGGGAGGCTTGAAGCGGAAACAGATATGGGCGTGATAGCATTCACAGAGCCAGTTGCGTATCAGGAAAAAGGCGGTAAAAGGACATATGTGAAAGCAGCTTATTCAATAATAAAGGGGAATGAATACGGCTTCCGGATAGGAGATTATGACACGGAGGAGAAGCTTATCATTGACCCGCTGCTTGCCTCGACTTTTCAAGGAGGAAGTGATGATGAATGGACATGGTCAATCGTCTCGGATACAAGCGGAGATATCTTTATTGCAGGCATGACGCGTTCCTCTGATTTCCTGATGACCCCCGGCGTGTATGATGAAACCTTTAACGCAGGTTCGGATATCTTTATATCCCGGCTTAACAGTGATCTTTCAACCCTGTCCGCATCCACACTTATCGGGGGAAGCAGCGATGAACTCGCCACCTCCGTGACCCTGAACAAAGACGGAAATATTTATGTAACGGGCCGGACATTTTCAAATGATTTTCCGACCACACCGGGAAGCTATGACGAAACCCACGGGGGAGGAAGCGATGTCTTTATATCCCGGATCAGCAAAGACCTTTCAACCCTGTCTGCATCCTCATTCATCGGGGGAAATGACAGTGATTCCGGGGATGCGGTAATCACGGATGGGAACGGAAATATTTACCTGTGCGGTCAGACATCTTCGCATGATTTTCCCACAACACCGGGAAGCTACTTGGAAAACCACAGCGCCGCGAATATGATCTTTATTTCGCGGATGGACAATGATCTTACGACCCTTTCCGCAGCCACATTCCTCGGGCAAAGCGAACCCGGGTGGAGTTCCGCGATTGCTTGGGACGGAAAAGGGAACATTTATGTAGCCGGAACCGCAAACACTTCTGATTTTCCGACAACTCCCGGTGCTCACGATGAAACATTTAACGGAGAAACAGATATCTTTATATCAAAGCTGACCGGGGACTTGACAAAACTGTCTGCCTCATCATTCCTGGGCGGAAGCTGGCGAGACGGCTTTTACGGCTCTTCCTGCATTGCCTTGAATGAGAGCGGCAATGTATATGTAACCGGCACAACATATTCCCCGGATTTCCCCGTTACATCCGGTGCTTATGATGAAACCTTCAACGGGGGGGATGAGGAGCATGAAAGCGATATCTTTGTATCAGAACTCACCAGCAATCTTTCAGCATTGTCTGCCTCCACATTTCTCGGGGGAAGCAGCGGTGAGGGATTTGAAGGCTCTTCAGCCATGCTCCTGGACAATGAAGGGAATGTTTATGTGGCCGGGGGAACCAGTTCTCCTGATTTTCCCGTCATGCCATATGCTTATGATAAAGCATACAATCTTGGCAGAGATATCTTTCTTTCAAGACTCTCCGGCAATCTGACAACACTTTCCGCATCCACCTTCCTGGGGAAAGGAGCTTCTTTAGTGGTAGGGGCTGCCATTGCCTCGGACGAGGCCGGGAATATTTATATAGCCGGCAATACAGATTCCCCGGATATCCCGATGACGCCGGGCGCTTATCAGGAAAATCACAGCGGGGCCAGGGATATCTTTATATTAAAGCTCGACAGCTATCTTTCCGCACTGCCTTTTCTTTTCAACTTCGAGGGCAATACCGCCGAGGGATGGGAGGCTTCCGACCAAGAGGGCGGACGTGCTATTTCCGCGGTAAGCCCCTCCGCAGATGAGACTTACAGCGGTAAATACTCGCTGGCAATGGATGTCAACCTGGATCATGCTGATCCTGACCTCGGGGAAGGCGCCGCATTTGTCATGATTCCGGGGGATTCAGAAGGCCGCACCATAAAGATGCAGGTCATGTTTCCCCCCGGAGCAAAGGGTGATCCGGAAAATCCCAACAGGGTGCAGTTGTTTGTAACTGATCAGGCATCGGAAATCCAGGCATCGGAGTGGCTGACAATCGGTGAAGATGTCCCGGAAGGAGAGTGGACGGAAATCGAATTCACCCCGACCCGCACCGAAGACGGTGCTGATCCCGCGAATATCGTAACAGCAGGGATATGCCTGAACGCTGGTAACGGGGCTTTCCGAGGAACCTGTTTCCTGGATTTTGTCAGAACTGACCCGGCTCCCCTGGTTGTACCTGAATCCGACTATTTCTTTGATTTTAATCAGATAACCCCTGAACAACAGATACAGAAACCCTTCGGATACGGCCCTTACTGGGATGCGGACATAGAGTGCGGAACTGCGTGGAACTCGGAGGATATCGCCGTGCAGGGCGGCGCGCTTGCCATAACGGCCCGTTTTGATCCGTCAGATTCCGATGCAACAGGGAAAGGGTATATTGTTGCGGAACTTCAGCCCAATGCCGGCATCAGTAATAAAAAAAACCGTATCATCCGGGCGGAAATAAAATGCGATCCATATATCGGGCCCGAGCGAATGCGGGCCGCGATCTTACTTTATGACCAGCAGGATGCAGGGACCGACTGCCAGGGCGATGACTGCCTGTGGTATCGGAGTGCGGATGTCCGGATAGGAGGGCATGACTGGAATGAAATTGTTTTTGATCCGGACGCGCCCGGCAGTTTTCCTGATGCTGGGACATGCATGGGATACCTCCTGCCGTCAGAGATCACGGATGATTCCTTGGAGAATATCCTCAGAATCGCCATTGAGATTTCCTGTGATGAAGCATATAATGGTACGATTTTCCTGGATAACATAACCATCGGAGGCAAGGAGAACACAGCGAATTTTAAAAATCTGAACCAGGAATTTATCACCCGGAACGGATCGGATTTCCAACACGGTGGACAACCTTACCGCTTTGCAGGGAATCATCGCCATGACCTGTTTTACAAACCTCATTTTATTATTGATGATGTGATGGAAACCATGCAGCGGAACAGCCTTACCGTTCTGCGTACATGGGGATTCGGCGACGGTATCCCGACAACAGGCACGGGAGAGGCTTCAAGTTTTCAGCCGGAGTCAGGGCTTTATTACGAGCCTGTGTTTGTCAACCTTGATTACGTGATCCGGTCGGCCGGGGAACACGGCATCCGTCTTCTCCTTCCACTTGTGAATTACGGTTCTGATTTCGGGGGCATGGCGCAATATTTGGAATGGTGCGGTGTGAACCCGGGGAATCTGCATGAGTTCTACACGGATTCATGTGTGAAAGCGGCATATAAAAAATATATTTCCGCTGTCATAAATCGCGTGAATACGCTTACAGGGATCACTTATAAGGATGATCCGACAATATTCGCGTGGGAGCTGACCAATGCCCCGCGATGTGAAAATGCGGAGAACTGCGGCAACGGGGAATTATTTCATGCCTGGGTAACGGAAATGAGTGCCTATATCAGAAGCCTGGATTCAAACCATCTCATCGGTATCGGCGATGAAGGATTTCTGAACGAAGACGGCAATACCGACCCTTTTTATAACGGACACTACGGGGTGAACTGGGAGCAGAATCTGAGCATTGAAACCGTTGATTTCGGAACAGTTCATGTCTTGCCCGATCTGTGGGACAAAGATACGGACTGGGCATCTGCCTGGATTACAGATCATGTTGAAATAGGAGAAAAGATCGGCAAGCCGGTGATCATCGAGGCATTCGGAGTAAGGACAGACAGGGATGCGGTTTATACGCAATGGGTATCTCTGTTTGAAGACAGCGGATCGGACGGAGACATGGTTCGGATGCTTGCCGGGAAAATAAGAGACGAGAGTGATTCCTCTGCTGATGATGATTTCGCGTTCTGGGAAACAGACAGCGAGATGGCTATTATAAGGCAGCATGCAGAAAAGATGAGCGGAAAAGGTGATATGAATTGCGATGGCAGCGTTACGCTTCATGATGCCCTTATCGGACTTCGGATATGCTCAGGAACAAGCCTGGCCTCCATGATCTGCAAAGATAACGGGGATGAGAAAATCAGTACAGAAGATGTGGTCTGGGTTTTACACAAGTTGGCTGCTGATTAAAAAAGGGATAGGATAAAAAGGGGAAGTCAGAATGTTCGAAGCTTTACCTTTGAGGCGGGATTTCTAACTCTCGTTCCCAGGCTCCGCCTGGGAATGCATTTCAGGAGGCTCTGCCTCGTGTTTCATGGTAATGCGGCCTCCGAAAGCATAAAATATTCATAACTTTTCAAATGCTTCGAAATTCTTCTGATCGAAGAAACCGCTGTCACTCACCCTGCATTTTCAGGTATTTCTCCGGAATGACAGCCAGCCTCCGTTATAATCAGAAAATATGTATTCTCTTTTTTGGCATCTTTCATAAAAGATGAAGTAGTTTACACTTTTTCCTGCTGTCAGTATATCGAAAACTTTTGCAAACAGTGGATTCCGGGTTAAAATCGGAAAACATCCGTTTTCCGATTTTCCCCGGAATGACAATATGTTAGAGCTGTCATTCCGGGGAAAATTAAAAAACGGATGTTTTTTAATTTTAACCCGGAATCCACTGTTAAAGGGGTTTATCGGAAACTTTTCGATCTGCTGGCTGCAAAACAATTTGAAAAATTGTTTAAAACAATTTGAAAAATTGTTCTACAGTAAAGTGTAAAGTGACAAATGAAGGATGCCTCTTTTTTCGTGTGATTCGTGGTTTTGTGGTCGGATTTTGTGCCGATTCCGAGGATTGAAATAAGGTGATTCCCGGGAATATACCCGTGCCAGTTTGTAGTTCCGCCTTTAGGCGGCGTGACACCGCCTAAAGGCGGGACTACAAACTATAACACCGCCTGAAGGCGGAACTACAAACTGCACTTGGTATATTCTTTTCCGGAAATCACCTGAGAACTTCGGAAGCCTCTGTTTATTTTCAACTGATAACCTTCACCATCAGCGGAATAGCGATAAAAGACCCCAGGGAACTCCCCAGGTTTGTAAATACCACAACCAGCAGAATGCGGGTGACTTTGTTCCTCCAGAATCCCCGTATAGAAACTATGTCTTCTGAAAGGGTTTCGAAATCCCTGACCTTCGGTTTTCTCGAAAACGCCTCAACAAGCCCGGAAACCCAGCCAGCAGCGATCATGGGATTCAGCGAGGTCAGGGGGGCTGCCAGGACCGAGGAAAGGATGGTAAGCGGGTGCGCAAGTGCGATGAGGGCACCGATGCCTGCCAGAACCCCGTTTGCAAGTATCCACCATGCGATCATGTCCGTCCCTGCTTTGGCTCCGCCCCAGAAAAAACCTAGGATAAAAAGGAGGAGTATGACTGCCGGAAAAAACCATTTCAAAATGTTCGAAGCTTTACTCTTGGGCGGGATTTCTTCAAGGGCTTTTATATCCGTGTCCGTATCCCAATACCTTTTGATTCCGGGGACGTGACCGGCCCCTACAACAGCAACGATTTTATCCCCCGGGGCATTCCTGATCTTATAGGAGAGGTACCTGTCCCTTTCATCAATGAGGATATTCCGCAGTGCCGGAAATGACTTCCCCACATCTGTAAGAAGCATTTCAAGCATGTCCTCCTGCTTCATTTTTTCAATCTCTTCCTCATTGATCTCATCCAGCCCTCCCACAACAGACAGGATCAGTTGAAATGATATTTTGAGCTTATCCCATAATCCCATGGCACGCCAGGTCCTTGACAAAGTAACCCGAATATCCCTGTCTGCAAGATGGATTTCGGCCCCCGCAGCTTCACCGACCTCAACGGCCCTGATCATCTCCTCTCCGGGCCTTACATCCAGCTTTTCAGCAATGCGTTTCTGAAAAGACGCCAGAAGGAGATTGGAAAGGAGCAGAAACGCCTTTTTTTCTTTGATCACTTTGATAATATCTGTTTCCTGCCATCGGTCTTTCTGGCGGACAGACTGATACCTGGACTTGCATAATTCCACAGAGACCGTATCCGGTTTTTCTTCTTCAATAACATTGGTAACCAGTTGGGCGCTCTCTTTTGATACATGAGCGGTTCCTACAAGGATGATTTCTTTGTCTCCGACATTCAGTCGGTCAATATTCCGTTTTTTTATTGTTTGCATATAATAATATTCCCTGCTATAATTTTTTCCAGACACTGGTATCAGCAGATCGAAAAATTTTTGCA
>JAUCGG010000277.1 GCA_030378015.1 Desulfococcaceae bacterium HSG8 | reverse complement strand
TCTTATATAAACGAGGATTCCCGAACCTTTGCCAGACAATGATTTACAGCTTAGAAACAAATTTTCGAGCAACTTTTAAGTAATTTGTGATGCGTAATTTGTGATGCGTAATTCGTAATGCGTAATTCGTAATGCGTAATTCGTAATGCGTAATTCGTAATGCGTAAAACATTCTATAATATAATTATAAACTCGGACTCCGAATCTTATCACGCATCACGCATCACGCATCACGCATCACGCATCACGCATTACGCATCACGCATTACACTTCACGCATTACACCTCACGCATCACCGGAAGGATATGCCAAATGAAAGGATTTTACAGGAGAATAGTAAAAATTGATGTAACCAGGGAAAGCTTCGATATTGAGGCTCTGGACGAAGATATTTTAAGAACCTATCTGGGCGGAAAGGGTCTGGCTTCGTATCTGCTCCGCACGCTTAATCCTGCGGGTGCGGACCCCATGTCACCGGAAAATTGCCTTATTTTTGCCACTGGTCCGGCGAGCGGAAGCCCGGTCTGGGGTTCATGTAGGTACGGAGTCTTTACCAAATCGCCCCTGACAGGGCTTTACCTGGAATCATACTCCGAGGGGAAAGTGCCGGAAGCCATTGATGCCACCAGCTTTGACGCGATCGTCATCACCGGACAGTCCGCACGTCCCCTGGTTCTGACTGTTCATCCGGAACGTGTGGAATTTCACGATGCCCGCGATATATGGGGAAAGGAAACATACGACACAGAAGATGCAGTGATCAAACGGTTCGGGGTTTCCGACTCAGGATACAAAAGGCCGAGGGCAGTCGTGATCGGACCCGCTTCGGAAAACGGGGTTCACTTCGGAATTATCGCGAACGATTACTGGCGCTGTGCAGGCCGGGAAACCTGTGCGCGCTGACCATTGAGGCCGCAAGGCGTGGAAAAGCTGATGTGCCCATCGAATACGGCAATGCCGAGGCCATCGCAGGACTCCTTAACCGGATCGCCCGAAGAGAGGGGGTCGGCGATATCCTGGCACAGGGCATCCGTTATGCGGCAAATGCCTGGGGGCTGGAAGAACTGGCGGTTCATGTCAAAGATATGGAGCCGGCCGGGTACGACCCCAGGATTCTGAAAGGCATGGGGCTGGCATATGCGACATCTGACCGGGGCGCATGTCACCTGCGGACAACTTTTTATAAGCCTGAGTTAAGCGGCATGATCGAACCGGAACAGATCGAAGGAAAGGCCGAAATGTTTATTGACTTTGAGGATCGGCTGACACTTTTCGACTGTCTTATTCTCTGCCGGTTCTACCGTGATATGTACGGATGGGAAGCCCTGGAAAAAACTGTTTCTGCTGTCACCGGGCTTGAACTTGATAAGAAAGCACTCCGAACCATTGCTGCCTCTGTTTCAACACTGATTCGCGGGTTTAACATCCGGGAAGGGCTTACACCGCAGGATGACCGGCTGCCGAAACAGCTTCATCAGGGTCTTAAAGACAGTGACCGGGTCATTACGGATGAAGAGCTTGAATTCATGGTAAAAGACTATTATCGGCTTCGCGGCTGGGATGAAACCGGCACGCCTCCGGATTAAATCCCCGAAGATGTGGGTGGAGTGAAGCGTAACCCACCGGATAACCGATAATATAAACGGTGGGCTACGCTTCGTTTCACCCACCCTGCACTTCGGGGATTTAACCATAAATCTTTCATCCCCGGTTATCCAAAACATCCCTGACAGCATTTGCAAGATCATTCCTGACAATCGGTTTCATAAGCACCATGTCAACTCCGATTTCATAAGCTTTATGATTTGCGATTTTTTCGCTGTACCCGGTACACAGGATGATCGGAATATCAGACCGGAGCTTCTTTAATTCAACGGACAGGCGGTCACCGGTCATATCAGGCATTGTCATATCTGTGATGACGATGTCAAAATTATCAGGCCCTGATCTGAAACATTCCAATGCTTCTGTGCTGCTACAGTGAGTTGTAACCTGGTAGCCAAGCCGCTCTGCCATCAGCCTGAGCATACATGTTATTGACTCTTCATCATCAATCAGGAGAATCCGTTCATTTCCGGTCCTGGCAGATATTTTCTGGGTCCCAGCCTTATTCTCCGCTTCAGACATAACCCGTGGTAAAAAGACTTGGAATGACGTGCCTCTTCCGGGTTCGCTTTCAAGCACAATTCTGCCATTATAGGTTTTTACAATTCCATGCACCACGGAAAGACCCAGGCCGGTCCCCTTATTCACTTCTTTGGTGGTGAAATACGGATCGAAAATTTTTTCTCTTGTTGCGGCATCCATACCGATACCTGTGTCAGTCACGGTTAAGCAGATATAAGGACCCGGGGACAGTTCCGGAGCAGGCAGGTTCTCACGCGTAAAATCCCCCTTTCTGAGTGCGATTGTCAATGTCCCGCCTTTATCCTCCATTGCATGGAACGCGTTGGTGATCAGATTCATGACAATCTGATGAATCCGGGTGGTGTCTGCCATTACCATGCCGCATTCGTTCTGAATATCTTGCCTGATTTCGATTGTTGCCGGCAGCGTTGCTCTGGAAAGTTTCAGAACCTCTTTCAGAATGATCTCAATTTTCAATGGCTTGTTTTTCTGATCAGAATGACGGCTGAATGCAAGAATCTGTTTCACAAGATTCTTGGCTCGGAGTGTGCCTTTGATCACTTCCTTTAGCTGGGATTGAAAGGGGCTGTCTTTAGGAATATCATCTGAAAGCATCTGGGCATAACCAAGCACCGGGAAAAGGATATTATTAAAATCGTGGGCGATTCCCCCGGCCATTGTTCCGATAGCTTCCATCTTCTGTGCTTGCCTCAGACGGGCTTCGCTTTCCTGGAGAGCCTGTTCTGCCTCTTTTTGTTTACTGATATCCGCACAAAATCCTTCGATGTAAAGGCCCTGTCCTTGGTCATCATGAATGAGGCGGGCTGAGATAGAACACCAGACAATGTCGGCATCCTTTTTTTTCATCTTGGTTTCAAATCCTCTTATCACGCCATCCCGGATCAGCGTGTCTATAAGCGATTTACGATCTTCCGGGTTTGCATAACATTCCAGGCCGATGTCAGCGACGGATGAAACCAGGTCCCCGGGGGAATCATATCCGAGCACCCCTGCCATTGAAGGGTTTGCAGTTAAAAAGCGGCCTTCGGGCGTACTCCGGTAAATTCCTTCCAACGCATTTTCAAAAATTGATCGGTAGTTATTCTCACTGATCTTCAGTTCTTCATGAGCCACCCTGAGTTCTGCAACTTTTTCCGTTACGCGCTTCTCCAGGTCTGTGTTTAACTCTTGGAGTTCCCGGGCCAGCATCATACGCTTGTCCATTTCCGTTTTCAGGCGAAGCGCGGCTGATATCCTGGCTTGCACCACAGGCATTCGGAAGGGTTTGGAGATGTAATCGGTCGCGCCCAGTTCCAACCCCTTGGTTTCGTCTTCTATTTGGTTCATCCCGGTGAGAAATATGACCGGAATATCTCGTGTCCCGGCATTCGCTTTCAATCTTTCACAGACCTCATACCCATCCGTTCCAGGCATGATTATGTCCAGAAGAATCAGATCCGGGAGATCGTCTGAAAAGGCGATTTCCAAAGCCTTCTCGCCAGTTGTAGCATACATCACTTCATAATCATCTTCCAGGTTCCTTGAAAGAAGATGAATGTTCTCCGGATTATCATCCACGATCAGTATTCTGGGGTTGTCGAAATCTTCATTCATTATCCATCTCCTTTGATAGAAATCTTCAGTTTTTCGCTCAGTTTCAGCAGAACAGAGAGTCCTCCATCCGTATCCGGTTCACGTTCTGTTTATTTTGCAGAGTGGACGCATGAACTCCGATTTTTCCCTGGCGTAAGATAGTAATAGTAGTCTGAATTGTATCTCGCAGAGGAAAAACCGGAAATTCGTATGGAAATTCGTGATGCTTACCTTGTCATTGATTGATATTTTTAAATAATGAATATGCATCCTTCATTTGGTAGTTTATTAAGGATATATTTATACCATTTCGGAGTACATTTCAAGGCTGAAAGAACGTGCCAGATGGCTTCAGGAGTGCGCGATCGGGTCGGAGGAAGGAGAAGAAAATTTCTCCACCCGTCCGCCTACAGAACCGTGTGTACGGGTCCGTACACGGCTCCTCATATCAGCATTATCCGCTTTTCAGGAGAAAAGCGGACAGTTTCATCTGTTCCGTTTTACTTTCCTTTTGCATCATCATTTCAATGGTCTGCGCATCTGCCATATGACCGGAAGTATGCGTATCCGGCCCGGAAGATGCTCCCTGAGGCTGACTTCATGATGACAGTTCCTGACGGATGATAAAACTCACTGACATGTTCCGCCCTTCGCCTCCGTCCTTATATTCAAGACACTTACGCATTGTTTTACCCTCTGATACAGTCACCTGTTTCGTCTTCGGCAATGCGTTTTACGACTGCTACGGCTTCATCTGCAGACCCTGCCCGTAACGGTCACATCTCTGCTCCGCTCAGGAGACGCTGTCGCAGTTACAACGCTCCGGCACAGACGGCCCTTCACCGGGTAAGATCATCAGATTTCTCTGCCCGTCTGCCTCCTCTGCTCCGCCGGGTTACGGAAAGGATATCGGACTTCGGCAGTCGGGGTTGCCTCGTCCTCCCGACACAGCCTCCCGGAGGTTCGCACCGAGCTCGGATGACAGTTTTGGCTACAGCTTCCTTCAGATTCCTCATTGGCTCTCACGAGATCGTTATTCCCTCCTCGGGCAGTCCGTGAGAGTTTCTTCGGACACCCTTGCTTTCGCCTATACGCTGCCTCCTTTCAGGGCCCGTAACCGGACTTTCACCGGTTAGTTGATGACCATGCCGATCACACCTCCGCTCTATTTTCGCACTCCTTTTTCCCTGATATTTTTATAGCAGATATCAATATATTGAGCCGCGTCTCCCGAATTCTTACACTTCTGAAAACACGCAAGGGCTTCGGCATACTGTTCCAGATTCATATAACTGATCCCCGCACACATATTAAGCGCTTCGCTATGGGAAAAATGCCGAATGCCCTCTGAGAGAATCTGGATCGCTTCTTTATGCGCACCTTTTTTCTGCATAATAATGCCCAGCCCCAGGTAAGCCCGGTGATCCGGATGATACGTCAGGGATTTGCGGTACAATCCTTCGGCAACCCTGTCCTTCTCCTTTATGGCTTCAATTCTGGCATAGTCGCCGTGGCTGAACGTCATTCCCAGCCTGGAGAGGAAGTCGGAATGCATTTCATAGAATTCTTTCTTATCAGCCAGTCTTATATCTTCCGCAAAGCGATGAAGGTTCTCGTAATAATCTGTCCTGAGCTTCCGTCCGAACCCGAGTATCTTTTCCTGCGACAGTCGGGAATCTGTTTCAAAATACATGATATCTTCAATCTGTTTTAACCAGATATCATCTGCGACTCCGGTTCGCTGCTTAAAATCCTTATAAAGAGCTGTTCCCGGAAATATATCAAGGATGTAAAAGATAATGCTCAACGGCCTGATCTCATGAATCAGATCAATGGTTTCCTGAACCGTCTCCTCAGTCTCCCCGGGACAGCCATAGATGAAGTAGGCCCGGGCCAAAATACCGTATTCCAGGGTCAGTGAGAAGGCCCGTCTGATCTGGTCAGTTTCAATTTTCTTGTTCAGCAGTTTCCGTATTTTTTCAGAACCGCTCTCCACCCCGTAGCTGATCTGGATACAGCCCGCTTTTCGCATCCAGTATAAGGCTTCTTCATCCACACAGTCAGCACGGGAAATCGCGGCCCAGCGGATGTCAAGCCCTCTTTTCAGAATCTCCCTGCATACCTCGATAACCCGCTCCTTCTTCAGCGTGAATGTGTCATCTGAAAAATAAAAGAAAGCCACTCCTTTTTTGTAAAGAAGTTCCAACTGATCCGTGAAATACCCCGGAGTGTGAAACCTGACCTTCCGCTTCCAGAAACCTGGAGATCCGCAAAACGTGCAGTTCCAAGGACATCCGCGGGTCAGAACAACATGCTGATAGGTAAAATATTTCGCCGGAACAGGCAATACATCAGGATCACGAATAAATTCACTGTCCGGGGTTCTCTCAATTTTATCTCCTTTTCTGAAAGCAATCCCCCTGATGGTTTCAGGGTTTTCATCTCCTTTTTCAAAATACTTTACCAGATTCAGAAAAGTATATTCCCCTTCTCCGATAACAGCAAAGTCAATTTCTTTGAAATGTGTTAAAAGATGCTCCCATAGAAAAGTCGCGCCCGCTCCTCCGAAAACAATTCTGACCTCCGGGTTTGCCTGTTTTGCAATTCGGGCAATTTCTATGGCGCTCCACCGATTTGCATGTACAGTGGAAAAACCGATCACATCAGGATTTTTTTCGAGCAGAATCTCTCGTATCTGCTCAAGGTTTCTGTCGAAATTATAGCCATTCAGTATTTCAACATCATATTCGTTTTCTTTCAGAAGCGCGGCCACATAGTAAACCCCGACAGGTACGACACGCGCATCCTCCGATTGAATCCTATCATCAAGGCATTGCGGATATATAATGATCGTTTTCATAATATATATTATCAGATATGGGAAATATTGATTTTTAGGTCGTCCGGCGTTTTTCGGGTGTGTCCCACC
>JAUCGG010000276.1 GCA_030378015.1 Desulfococcaceae bacterium HSG8 | reverse complement strand
GGTTGGCCGGGAAAATGGGAATGCGCCATTCGGAACGATTTGAAAAATCGTTCTACAGGGAAGTGTAAACTGACAAATGAAGGATGCCAGAATTTTTATGATATCATTCTGAATTCCATATAAGATATGTCAGCCGAAGCATGACATGCTTTCCCTTTTTTCTATATTTTCAAAAAAAATAAATTATTATTTTATTTTTATTTGACTGTCAAGAGGTTGCAGCTTATACGCGCGACATTTTTTGAAATTCCGGTTTTCGCGGGCTGCAATCGGGCTTGCCTTGGAAAATAAAATAGCAACACTTGATTCTTTGCAGGATATGGTGTAGAGACTTTAACATAATGTTTGTCACCGGAGTGCAAAGCTTTGCTTTGTGAATCCCCGGAATCCGGGCTTGGGCAACTCACAAAGCAAAACTTTGCACCCGCCGTAAATCAGACCTGCGAGGTTTTCAAAACCTGGCAGGTCTTCAGCCAGCATACAGGATCGGATACATGAATCAGAAATACAAATCAGTAATTGTTCACACAGGGCTTATCCTCGCGGCCATTATAATTGCCGCGCCTGTTTTTCTTGCCCTGATTTTTTCCACCCAGACACCGGCCCAGATTTTCAGCTATCCGCCTAAGTTCACCTTTGGCACAGCCATTGTTGAGAACTATCTCACGGCATGGCATGACTTCCATCTGGGCCGCTACATGCTGAATTCTTTTTACATCGCTATTGCTGTAATGGCCGGAAAGACAGTGCTTTCATTTTCAGCAGCTATGGTTATGGTCTATTTTCATTTTCCCCTGAAAAGCTGGATATTTGCATTTATCCTGCTCACGCTCATGATGCCCACCGAGATCATGATCGTATCCCTTTTTGAACTGGTGACAGGGCTGGGGTGGTCCAATTCTTATGCAGCGCTGATCGTTCCCTTTCTCGCATCCGCGACAGGGACATTTCTTTTCCGGCAGCATTTCTTACAAATCCCGTCTTCCATTGTAGATGCGTCAAGAATTGACGGCGCAGGCCCGTTCAGATTCGCATGGAGCATTCTGCTTCCCATGTCCATGAATGTTGTGGCCGCGCTTGCGGTAATTGAGTTTGTCTATATGTGGAACCAGTACCTCTGGCCATTGATCATTGTGCGGGAAAGCGAGCGTCAGGTGGTTCAGGTAGGGCTTAGGATGATGAGCGCGGGGCAGGATGCGACAAACTGGGGTATTGTTATGGCAGGCTCGATCATCACGCTGCTGCCTGCCCTGATTGTCTTCCTGCTGCTCCAGGAACAATTCAGCCGGGGGTTTGCTCTTAGTCAGGAAAAATAATCAGTACCCTTAAGTGTTCCCGGGGGATTGACAAATCATTGCTCCCTGCCGAAAACTTCTTCAATATTTTTTGCATCCAGGATGCGATCAGTCCATTGCTCCAGGTTCCGGAGTTCGGCTTTTTTCAGAAGCTCTTCTGCCCAGACAGGAACAGTTTTGAAACGCTGGGACAGCAACCGGCTGAGTGTGTTCATTGCTTCTTCCTGTCTTCCTTCTTCACGCAATATCTGAGTCAGTCCCATAATTGCCTCCTTATTTTTGCTTTTTGAAACGATCCGGGCTTTCGGAAACGGGAAGAGCGTTCCTATACCGCATTCCCCTTATTATGGCCTAATTTTTAAAACACAGAGAACTTCATTGCTCCCTGCCGAAGACTTCTTCAATGTTTTTTGCATCCAGGATGCGGTCAGTCCACTGCTCCAGGTTCCGGAGTTCGGCTTTTTTCAGAAGCTCTTCTGCCCAGACAGGAACAGTTTTGAAACGCTGGAACAGCAGGCGGTTCAGGGTGTTCATTGCTTCTTCCTGTCTTCCCATATGTCTTCCTTCTTCGCGCACCATCTGAGTCAGTCCCATAATTGCCTCCTTATTTTTACTTTTCGGCAGATATTCTTCCCTGTAACGGACAATATCCGCGTCATCCAATTTCGCATACCAGTCAATGAACTCGGAATATTTGAGCTGTTTTTCCGGGTCCGATTCCAGTCCGACAAGTCCTTCCCGCGCCTGGGCATAGACATCAATCCGGCGTTCACTGGGATAAGCCATGTTCGGCAGATTCAGCCGGGCTACAATATTTGTACTGGTCATGTACTTTTCCGCGGGTATCCGGCCCAGATCGCAGGCGATTTTTATCCGTAATTATGCATCCTTCATTTGCCAGCTTACATAACAAAGTGCAACTGGCTGTCTTTTCAGGTGATGAGATTTTCTTAAAAAGCAGACCGATTCTGATAACAGCGGATCAATACTGAGTCTTGAACAGACGGACACGCGGAAAGCCGAAGATTGCTGGGAATGTCTGAAAGAAAAAACGGATATGTTGCGATAAAAATCAGCGGTATTTTTTGTTCGGCCGGAGAATGTCCGGAAAGAGTGATGTGTTCTGAGGAACTTCGGAAGTCCCGCGGGACTTCCGAAGTCTTACATATTATTGCTCCGGTCTCAGATCCAGAGAATACTTCTGAATTGTCTCATCACTGCACGGTTTGGTAACCAGGCTGAGAAGGACAAAAAAGATGAGGCCGACAAACACCCAGTAAAACTGGTGCGGTGTCACCCAGTCCAGATCCAGGGCTTTGTTCAGGAAGAAGAAGTGGGGCTTGCCGATAACTGTTTTGGCATACATCCACGAGAAGCAGGACAGAAAAGTCATCACAAGGATGTTGGTGATTGCCGCTGCTTTTGTAGCTCTTCCCCACCATATCCCGAAAATCAGCGGAGGTCCGCAGGAACACAGGATAACGATAAAGGCCGCTCCTGAAATATCCAGAACAAGCGCGGGCGGGCTGAATGAGAAAAGGGTGCAGATCGCAAGTACAACCGTGGTCATCATGCGGGTACACTGTATCGGTTTTTCTTCAGGCCATTTGCTTCCGAATACCTTTCCGATGATATCCCGTCCCAGGAGGACGTTCAATACCATAGTCCAGCCAGCCGCAGTTGCCATGGCAATGGCCAGTCCGCCAGCCGTAATGATTGCCAGCAGGAAGGGACTTTTCAGGGATTCCATCGCGGCGATCATGGAATAGTCTGTCACCGTTGCCCCGGCAACCCCGTATTCGGTCTTCATATGCACCAGCACTTTGACTGCATTGGTGATCCCCTCTGTCTCCATCAGCGGATGCATGGTCTCAATGAGAACTCTTGCACCGGTTCCGATGATGATCAGGCCTGCATACATTGCACCGCCCACGATAACTGCCCAGAAAACGCTCCGCCGGGCTGCTTTGATGTCCTGGGTGGTGAAAAAACGTACCACTGTATAAGGCAGGGCTGAAAAACCGAAATGCCATGTGAAGAAAAAGCCCACAACACCTGACCACATGGAAACATATACATGGGAGGCTGTTTCATTGACATAGGGAAGGTTGAAGAAATTGGCGTTATTTGCGAGAACCGCGTCAGTCAGTCCGTTCAGTCCGCCATAGTTTGCAATGACGTAAATGGCTGCGATAACAGCAGCAACCGTCATTGTAACACCCTGGAAAGCAGTGGAAAGCGTTGTCGCGACCATGCCGCCGTAATAAATATAGGCAAATACGACAACCGCGGCCAGGATAACCGAGACTGTGAAATTGACTTTCAGGATTGCCAGCATGAAAAGGGCCGTACCTACGATGGAAAGGATGACGTAGGCAAACCCGCCGATAATCGTGGGAATGCCTGCAATCAGCCGCAGCCATTTGGTCTCGTACCGATCTGCATAGTAATCCGTGAAAGAGGTCGGTGCGTATTTCCGCAACGGAGCCGCTGTCAGAAGGGTCGCGATGGGCATTCCGCCGATAATACCGACCAGGGCCCACCAGAACGGATAGCCGATGATAAAGATAAAAGCGGGCAGTCCGAGAAAGCTGGCGGGACTGAAGTACGTTGCTGCCAGCGCTGAACCGTTTACAAAGGGCCCTACTTTCCGACCGGCAACGTAGAAGTCAGAAGCATCAAGAGAGGCCTTCCGGGAAGTCCAGCCAATCCAGAAGATAACTGCAAAATACATAAGTGCTCCGATAATAACGATCGGATTAACTTCGTCCATTGAATCTCCTCCTTTATAGTAAAAAATTTGCTAATTCAGGACATGCTCCTGAATTTCAATCCGAAATAATTAATTATTTCTGTTTTGCTTCCCGTTTCTCTTCCATGTAATAATAAAGGAACGAAACAACAATGTTCATCCCCCAGAGTCCCAAGAGCCAGTTATAAATATAACATGCCGGAACACCAAGAAACTTCTTCAGAGGGAACCCCGGAATAGTCATTTCCAGGTACATGAAGAAGAAACACCATCCGTACATGATGAGCATTCCTATCCAGAATATTTTCGGCATCCCTTTAAACATTAACGCTACCTCCTTTTTTAAAATTGTCAGTTGTCCGTTGTCCGTTGCCCGTTGCAAGGACAACACTTAGGCGATTTCCAAGAAAGAATACCATCCGAAGTTCGTAGTTCCGCCTTCAGACGGCGTGACACCGCCTGAAGGCGGGACTACGAACTGGCCCGGTACATTCTTTTCCGGAAATCACCTTACTACTGCCTGACCAAATAAGTTCTGATAGGTGCGCTTATAAAGGAGCAACTTATCAAAACTTATTTGGTCAGGCACTACTTACCCCACTCCTTGTTTCTAAGCTCAACCCGGCGGATCTTCCCGCTGATGGTTTTCGGCAGGTTTTCCACAAACTCAATCTTCCGGGGATATTTGTAAGGAGCGGTGACTTTCTTTACATGACCCTGAAGCTCCCTGACCAGTTCGTCACTTCCGGTGTAACCGGGCATCAGGATGACAAAAGCCTTCACGACCTCCCCGCGGACCTTATCCGGACTGGAGACCACTGCGGATTCAGCGACAGCCGGATGCTCAATAAGCGCGCTTTCCACCTCGAAAGGCCCTATACGATACCCGGAAGATGTCAGGATCACATCATCAGAGCGACCCACAAACCAGAAATAGCCATCTTCATCCCTGTATGCCTTGTCACCGGTCAGGTACCAGTCTCCCCGGTAAACCGAAGCGGTTCTGTCAGGATCCTTCCAGTATTCTTTGAACAATCCCAACGGCCTTTCCGGTCTGACCCGGACTGCAATATCCCCTTCGGTATCAGGCGGAAGTATGGTTCCGTTCTCATCAATCACCTGGAGGTCAATGCCGGGTGCGGGTTTTCCCATGGAACCGAAACGAGGTTCCATGCAGGGGAAACTGGCGCACAGCAACACGGTTTCGGTCTGGCCGTAGCCGTCACGAATAATGCATCCAGTGGCTTTCTTCCAGATTTCGATGATTTCAGGATTCAGGGGTTCACCCGCGCCCACACAATGACGAAGACCGGGGAACTTGTACTTGTTCAGATCCTGTAAAACAAGCATCCTGTAAATAATCGGGGACCCGCACAGGGTAGTGACAGGATACCGGGAAAGCAGTTCCAGGGTTTCCCGGGGATCAAAGCGGTCAGTGTGGTGGATGAACTGGGCAGCGCCGCAGTGCCAGGGGCCGAAATAGCTGCTCCAGGCCGCCTTTGCCCATCCGGTATCGCTGATATTCCAGTGCATATCCTCCGGTTTCAGATCCAGCCAAAACTTACCGGTCACCTGATGCCCCATGGGATATGATGAATGGGTGTGAATCACCATCTTGGGGAGTCCGACAGTACCGGATGTAAAATACAGCAGGCAGTTATCTGTGCTTCTGGTTTTGGCAGTTTCAAACTGATCCGATGCTTTATCCGCTTCATCCGTATAAAAAAGCCAGCCGTCTCTTGGCTCGGTGATGACGATCCTGGTTCTGACGGTCGGGCACTTGTCAGCCACTTCATCAAACCTCTCGGCAATATCGCTGTTCGTGATAATACATACGGCCTCTGCTGTGTTGGCGCGATATTCAAGGTCCTTTGATGTCAGCAGTGTGGTTTCCGGAGCAACCACCGCTCCCATGCGGATACACGCAGTAAAGGTCTCCCACCATTCCACATTACGGGGCAGGACCAGCATCACAACATCATTCTTTTTTACCCCCTGGGAAGTCAGGAGATTGGCGAGTTTCTTGGATGCCCTGCTGAGATCAGAGAATGTTTTCTTAATCTCTGTGCAGGCATCATCCACCCAGAGCATGGCAAGCTTGCCCGGATCATCTGCCCATTTGTCAATCACATCTCCGGCAAAATTAAAGTATCCGGGGACCTCCCATCTGAAGTCCTTATATGTCTGATCATAATCAGTCATATTAAGGGTCATTCTTTATCCTTGCCAAACGGTTATACCCAAATCATTCAGCAGATCGGGGTCATTTTTCAATCTGCGATACTAAAAACGTCATTCTTCGGGCCGGGTTAAAAACACAGTGGGGTTTACCCACCATCGCATGGTGGGTAAACCCCACCCTACTACTAAACTATACATTGACGGGACTTCCTTCCCGTTATATATCAGTTCGTTGACACACCCCCCTTTCTTACAAATCACCTCGGATATAGAAACCGCCTGAAAGCAAGAACGCCGACAGGGTTTTGCCTTGCTTTCAGACGGCTTCCAGAGGGGTTTATCATTAAAAATTAATAACCCATTTAAAAGGGCTTTCCCATATCAGCGGTGAAATTGACAATATCCTGAATGCCCTGATAGCGGAAAAAGCCGCTGTCCGT
>JAUCGG010000275.1 GCA_030378015.1 Desulfococcaceae bacterium HSG8 | reverse complement strand
TTCTGAAACGACATTGTCCGGCCTGAAAAGGAGCAGACTTCCGAGTGGTCTTTCGTCACGAAAAAGCCGGAGAACAGTGTATAAACAGGAGTTCGCAGATCGGAAGCAGCCTTGAATGCTGCCGGCGCGAGCCTGCGTTTCGTCGGAAACGTACATTGCCTGACGGTGCGTATCGTGAAGGTTCTGAGGGAAAGGGATTTTCATCCCGACCCGTCTGTCCGACGACGAGCCTAAGCCGTCGGACGGGTAACTGAGAACCGGGGACAGGAAAGCTGAATATCTGTATAAAACGAAGCCTTCTGTGTATCCGAACGGTAACGGGCATTGTGCGCTGCCGGGCAGAAAAACAGGAGAGGCCGTTGCTGCTCAGAATCATTCCTGTCAGAGGATGAAGTTGAAAAACCGCGTCCCTCACGGGGCGTTTGAAAGGCCTGAGCCGTAAGTTTGGAAACTTACACGAGCGGTTCTCAGGGGGCTTGGGGATGGCAACATCCCCCGGCTACCCGACATACTTCTTTACATTGATGTTTACATTGATGGATAAAAGGAATCCATCTTATGATATGTAAGCTATGTCAGTGGGGTGGAAATGCTGATGGGACAGTATGTATCATTTTTAGATTATGAGAAAGGATTGTAGTCATGAAAAAAAGAGTTGATTTGTTTCCGATGCTGTTTATGATTTTGTTCTTCTGCAACAGCAGTCTGGCAGGCGAGACTGTTATCATCACGACGGGAGAATATCCGCCTGAATACTCGGAATCCCTTAAATACTACGGACTGACACCTCATATAGTGACAGAATCGTTTGCGTCGGAAGGCATTGATGTGAAATGGAAGTTTTACCCCTGGGCAAGAGCCATGTACAATGTAAAACGTAAAGAAGCAGACGCTTCCTGCTGCTGGACAAAGACTGAGGAACGGCAGAAGGACTTTCTGTTTTCCGACCCTCTGCATACCAAAGAAAAAGTGCTGTTTCACCTGAAAAGTTACAATTTCGACTGGAAAACTGTCGGAGATTTGAAAGGTATACCTATCGGGGGAACAATAGCGCACACATACGGAAAGGAATTCGACAAGGCAGAGAAAGCCGGGGAGATTAAAATTGAAAGAGTGGGGAGCGGACATCTGAACTGGAAAAAACTGCTGCATGGGCGCTTCAAACTTTATATCGCTGAAAAGAAAATGGGGTATGCCACGCTGTCCGAAACTCTGCCTGACAAAACCGATCTGTTCACCCATCATCCGAGACCCGTTCAGACTTATCAGAGTCATCTCATCATTTCAAAGGATCATGATAACGGTGAAGAACTGACAAACCGCTTCAACGAAGGCTTAAAAAAGCTCAGAAAAGGCGGAAAGTATGATCTGTTTTATGAAGAATCAATGAGGGGTGATTATATCATCAAGAAATAAACCGGGAGCGGAATAACACACAGAATCAGACATCCGGATTGGGAGACAGCGAGTTACGAAAATATCCGGTTCCGACGAAAGAATATCCTGTCGGAACAGAAAGTGACGAGGCAATCCGGTTTGTGAAAAAAATAACCCGGCGCTGCACCGGGCGCAAAAAAGCCTGCGCCGATGAGCTTTGACGTTAGCCCTCATTAAGGATTCAGATGGTAAATATTGACAAACATATTTCGCATTGGCAAAGCGGAGCAGAAGAAGATTTTGAAGTGGCGGATCAGCTCATCAGGTCGGGTAAAATACGTCACGGACTTTTCTTTCTTCATCTGACACTGGAAAAGATCCTCAAAGCCCATGTCTGCCGCAACAACGGGGATATTGCTCCGAGACTGCACAATCTTGCGAGGCTTGCAGAACTGTCAGGAATTGCCTTCAGTCAGGAACATGCGGATTTCCTTGCTGAAATGAATCCGCTCAACATTGAGGGACGCTATCCCGAAATGTGGGGACCGGTTCCGTCCCGGGAAGAGGCGGACATGCTGGTGCAAAAAACCGGAGGGATATTCGGATGGCTGAAGAATCAGTTATAACATCAGTGAGAAAATATCTGAACGAACTTCTGCGGATCGGCATTCCGGTCAGATTCGGCATCATGTTCGGTTCTCATGCGCGGAAAGACACTCACAGATGGAGCGACATAGATCTGCTGGTAATATCATCCCGGTATGATGAATCATACAGCCGGGAAGATATAAATATGCTTTGGCGGACCGCCGCCCGCACAGACAACCGGATAGAACCTGTCCCCGTAGGTCTGAACCGCTGGGAGACGGACGACGGAAGTACGATTATTGAGACTGCCCGGCGGGAGGGAATACTGGTAACCATATAAATACAGTGAAAGCAATATATTACAGCATATAAACGGGCTAACCAGTCGTTGCAGCGGACGGAGAAAGCCCCGCCGCTGAACTCGGTCGTTGTGCGACACGAGGTCGCTTAAATATATGTTATTAATTAACTTTTAACCTGATGTTCTGCCGTCAGTACCCTACTCGGACATGCGTTGCTGGCAACGGCAGGGTGTGAAGCTCCGGGAACAATGTAACCTTATCCTTAGTGATAGTCATCGAATCGTGAGAGGAGGTGGCGACTGCCAGCACCAAGGCGGTCGGGGGCTAGGGCAGAGTGATATGGCTAACACATGTGAATCATTGCAGCGTCGTGAGTTCAGACAGGCAAAAGGTGCTGATATTATGCCTGAACCAAAAGGTGTGCGGACAGGTACGGGGACTGACGTTTTCCCCGTCGCAGATGTTGTTCCGTCGGCGTACGGATGGAGCCTAAGTCACTTGTATGGTATTTATGCGAAACGTGTTAAGCCTGTATCTCTCCCTGTATTTATTGGGAAAGCGAACCGTGAGGCGAGCCGACGGGGGTGCAGGTATGGGAAGTCGGAGAAAGCGAATGTCTTACTGTAATGGTAGGAACAGGGGTTCGGACTTTGCCCCGATCCGAAAGGATGCAGAATTCCGACCGGTCTTTCATCACGAGATAACCTGAGAACGGTGCAGAAACAGGAGTTCGCAGATTGGGAGTAACCTTGAATGTTACTGGCGCGAGCCTGCGTGAACCGACAGACTGGCATCATATAGTATGGCGCAAAGTGTATCGGAACGTTCGCCGCCTGCAGGTGCGTATCGTGAAGGCATTTCAGGAAGGGAAAATTCGCAAGGCAAGAGCCCTGCAAATAATCCTGACCCGCTCTTTCGGAGGCAAAGCCTTGGCAGTCCGAAGAGTGACCGAAAACAAAGGCAGACGGACACCGGGTATCGACGGAGAAATCCGGAATACACCGGAAAAGAAAACAGAAGGTATCCGATCATTACGCTCAGAAGGATACCGATCCACCCCTTTAAGAAGGATATACATACCCGAAAGTAACAATAAACGCCGCCCGCTCGGAATTCCGATTATGAAAGATCGGGCTTTTCAAGCGTTGCATAAGTTGGCGTCAGAACCGATTGCGGAAGAAACAGCGGATCGGAATTCTTACGGATTCAGGATGGAACGATCGACAGCTGACGCCATTGAACAGATATTTACTTGCCTGAGTCGGAAAACATCGGCCATGTGGATTTTCGAAGCCGATATAAAAAGTTGCTTCGATAAAATAAGTCATGAATGGCTCCTCAGAAATGTCCCGATGAACAAGAACATGCTTAAACAATGGCTCAGAGCAGGATTCATGGAAAAGAGTACTTTCCGGAAAACAGAGGAAGGAACTCCGCAGGGCGGGATTATATCCCCTATCCTTTCCAATATGGCTTCGGACGGACTGGAACAAAAACTGCAAGAAGAGTTCTCGCCAAAAGACAAGGTGCATTTCATCCGCTTCGCAGATGATTTTGTAGTTACAGGGGCGACCAAAGAACTGATTGAAGAAAGAGCGGTTCCGATTGTCCGCGAACATATTGAAAAACGAGGTCTTTCGCTGTCCGAGAAGAAAACGAAAATTACTCATATCCGGGAAGGTTTCGATTTTCTTGGCCATAATATCCGTAAATTTGGTAAAGGCAAACTGATCATCAGTCCGTCGGAAAAGAATTTCAGGAATTGTCTTGATAAGATTCGTGAAATCATAAAAAAGAGTCACAATACAAATCCGGCTGACCTCATTTGCAAACTCAACCCGATCATCAGAGGTTGGGCGAATTACCAAAGACATGTGGTCAGCAAAGCCGCTTTTGGGAGACTGGATTACGAGATCACCAAATCAATTCGGAGATCTGTCAGGCGCAAACATCCGAGGAAATCTCGGAAATGGGTCAGAAGCAAATATTTCCGTATGACTGAACAAGGAAGAGACTGGTGCTTTTTTGGGCGGAAAGACGGTAAGGAGGCTTACTTGTTCCATGCAATGAAAGTGCCGATCCGGAGACATATCAAGATAAAAGGAGAGGTGAATCCCTATGATCTGAAATGGGAAGAGTATCTGAAAGAAAGAAAACATAAGATGACTTCATCGAATTTTCGGAACAAGGGAATGCTGGAACTGTGGAAAGAACAGGATGGAAAATGCCCGGTATGCAATCAGCCAATAACAATAGAAGAAGGTTGGCACAACCACCATATAAAATGGAAAGTCTGTGGTGGAAGCGACGTGCCTGCAAACCGGATTCTGATGCATCCGAACTGTCACAGACAAGTCCATAGTCTGAAATTGAAGGTGGAAAAACCGCGTCCTCAAAAGGACGTCAGAAAGGCTTGAGCCGGATGTGGGGAAACTCACAAGTCCGGTTCTTAGGGGGCTCGGGGATGGTAACATCCCCCGGCTACCCGACAAATTAAGCCTTCGGCAGGAGGGAGTGCCGCTTTTCACCATAGGGTGCCGTTAATTTAACCAAGGTCGTTGAAGCGGACAGGCTGCGGGTTCCCGGACGGTGAGGTCTTTTTTTGCCGCCTGCCGCTTAACTAAATATTAGCCTGTATCAATAGTTGAATCTGTATCAATAGTTGAATTAATGCTGATAAACTATTTGATACAAGTAATTTGTTTTAAGACAAGGATATTGTAAAAAAATAAGGAGGTAGTATTTATGATGACAAACAAATTGTTTTTTTATTCAGTTTTATTCTTTTTAACTGTTGCTTCTTTTACTTCCAAATGTTTTGCTGAGGAACAAATAAAATGGTTTCATGCGAATTTCCCTCCGGCTTTTATTCTTGACGGAGATGAAAAAGGTACAGGGTATTGTGACAGAATGGAAAAAGATGTTTCTGATTATCTTTCAGGTTACAAACATGAATTTCGCATAAGCAATTATAAAAGAATAGTCAGATCTTTAAAGGACGGTGAGAATGCCTGTTGTGCATCCATATATAAAACATCTGAAAGAGAAAAATTTTCCTCATATTCCGAACCTCTTTTCATCGGTTTGTCAAATGGTATTATAATACCGGAAAAAGATGTGGCTCTTTACGGAAAATACATAACTCCTGAAAAAACTTTTGATATTAACAGGTTGCTGAATCATGAGAAAAACATAAAAATCGGAGTCATTGCCGGAAGAAACTACGGCCCGTCACTTGAAAAAGCAATATCCGCCTTCCGAAAAACTGAAACAATTGACGAGCGTCACGGAAACGACTCAAAAGGTCTTTTGCTCAAATTAATGAAGCAAAGGGTAAATATGATACTGGCTTTGCCAATGGAAATTTCTTATGCCGCAAGACAGGCAGGTCTGAAACACAATGCGCTTGCTTTTTTTCCTGTAAAAGACGGTGATATATTTACAACATCGTATATGGCCTGCCCTGATAACGATTGGGGCAGAGAAGTTATTAAAAAAATTAATGTAATCATCAGACAAAAAAGACCGGATTTTGCAAAGTATTATAGAGACTGGTTAGATGAATCCGGTGCTGAAACTTATGAGAAACTTGTTGAAAAGGTTTTTAACATTCAGATTCCGCAATAACAGGCTAACAAATCAATCAACCGGACAGTTGAAAGCGGTGTTCCGCTACGCTCCACACCGCTTTCAACTGCCGGTTATTTCAGCGTTGTGCGACACGAAGTTGCATAAGTATTTGTTACACTTGATATTTTCATGATGTAACCGAATGTTCTGCCATTCGTACCCTACCCGCTGAATAAAGTGCGCGGGGACAAAAGTAGCCTCATCCGAGGATGGTCGCTGAATCGTGAGAGGAAGCGGCGACTGCGAGCACCGATGCGGTCGGGAGCAAGGGTCGGATGATATGGCTGACATATGTGAATCACTACAGGATCGTGAAGTAAGACAGGCTGAAGGTGCTGACAAGCCTGAACCAAAATGGTAAGCGGCCAGGCTCGGAAGCTGACGTTTCTTCCGACGCAGATGTTGCGCCGTCGGTCTGTGGGCGGAGCCTAAGTCACTTTTAAGGTATTTATGCAGAACCTGGTAAGCCCGACTGTCTCCATGAATATGGAAACCGAATCGTAAGAGGAGGCGACAGGCAGGCGGGTATGGGATTTCGGAGAAAGCGGATGCCGTGCTGTAATCGTGCGGATACGGGCTGAATTTAACGGAACAGTTAAAACGACATTGCCCGGCCTGAAAAGGAGCAGACTTCCGAGCGGTCTTTCATCACGAAATAGCTGAAGAACAGTGTATAAACAGGAGTTCGCAGATCGGAGCCGGTTCTGAATGCTGCCGGCGCGAGCCTGCGTTTCGTCAGAAACGTACACTGCCTGACGGTGCGTATCGTGAAGGTTCTGAGGGAAAGGAGAAATTCTGACTCGTCCGATTTGCGGAAAGCCTTGCCGCAAATGCGGATAACTGAAGACCGGAAGCTGAGGAAAATGAAAATGCTTTAAATTCAAGTCCTTCTGCGGAATTCTGAACCGTGCGGAGATTCGAGCCGCCGGGGGCGGAAAAACGGAAGAAAGGCGGACTGACGGAAAATAAACAGGTGTCCTCAGTTAATGACCGGATGCTGACGAACCGGATCTCG
>JAUCGG010000274.1 GCA_030378015.1 Desulfococcaceae bacterium HSG8 | reverse complement strand
AATAAGAGGGCGAAAACACAACAGTCCTGTATTTAACATACTGAATTAAAATCTGTTTTGTAGGATGCCCTATTTTGGTCACACTCTTATTAAATGGCAAAACGGCAGATCTGTCCCTTCCGGGACACTGCGAACCGGATGGCCGGCATATCTGTTTCTTCGGAAACTGTCGTTTCCGGGAATGTCCGCCCGGAGCCCTGTAAAAACGGAAAGCCGCGGACAGATTCCCGAAACCGGGGCCTCCCTGAATCCGTTATAATCAGAGCTTTTTCATGCCCGGTTATCCGATTATATTCTTATAAAACAATTATTTATAAAGATCATATTTTCCAGTTGTCAGTTATCCTTAGTCCGCTGATACCCGACAACTCCGTGATCATCTGCTTCAGTGCTTTCAGAATGCGGAATATCTCAGACACGTCTCGGCCCGTGGCTGTGAATGATTGACTGATACAGTATTCATTGTCCCGCAGGGTCATAAACCGCCACAATTCGCCGATGACATGGCAGCCGTAAACGGGATGTTTATGTCCGTTGATTTCTTGGGCAACCAGCATGGCAGCCAGGCATTGTCCGGCCGGGTCCCCTTTCGGGTCACGTTCACGCTTGTATTCCTGGAAACAGAAGTAGGGTCTGGTCGGAGACCGCCGCCCGCTGGCAATCATGCCGTCAGGATTGCCGCTCAGGTGAATCTCATTCACCACGCCCCTGATCTCTCTTTCAGCAAACAGATTGAAGCTTTCCGAAGTGAAGCTGACCAGGGCAAACAAGGGGCCGATAAAATTCTGGCTGAGTTCGGACTCGTTCCAGTCATGAACATTGTCTGTCAGCAATGTCCTGAGATGCAGAATGGCTTTTTCTTCCCAGTCTGCTATGTCAGCAGGCCGGGCCAGCCACTCATCCAGACTGGCACATTTTCTGACCTGGCTCAGACCGAATTTGTTATCCAGTAAATCCAGAGTGCATTCCCGAAAATTCAAACTGGTCATAATTTCTCTCCCTGAAACGTGAAACGTGAAACGTGAAACGTGATGCGTAATGCGTGATGCGTGATGCGTGAAATCTTGCAGGTCTTCGAATATCGAAGCTTTATCATATCACGTTCCATGCCTACGTTTCACGTTTCACGTTTCACGTTTCACGCATCACGTTTCACGCATCACGCAACTATCCGCCATTAACTCGCAACTCACATCGGTATATCCTTTTTCCGGATGCCAGATTTTTATCTTCAGGTGGTCAGGAAAGGCAAAAGGCTTATATACCGACTGGCCGATGAGCAGACGGAGACATTCCTGGATACCTTCGGATATGGTGGGATGCGGATAAACCGACTTCAGCACATCCCGGATGCCTTTGTCCATATCCATGAAGTGAGCAACGGACATGATAGTGCTGGATACCTGGGGACCTGCTGCCCGCATTCCCAATATCTTCTGTTCCTCATCATCGGTCACAATGATTTTTACAAATCCGTTCAGCGAACGCATCGCGATGGGCCTGGGCAACAGCAGATTGGAATAATATCCAACCCTGTAGGGAATCTTTTTTTCCTGGCAGTTTTTTTCATTCAGTCCTACTGCCGCAACAGCGGGACGGAAAAACATGATGGTGGACATGTTGGTGTAATTCAGAGGCTGACGGATTTTCCCGAACATATGTTCAACCGCGTGACGCCCTTCCATCTCCGCCATATTGACCAGGGCAGGATGGTTTGTGACATCCCCGGCCGCATAAATATTGTCTTTCACACAACAGTTTATGTCGGTTTCCAGACATCCGCGTGTATTGCACTGAATCCCTGTTTTTTCCAGGTTCAGAGAAGAAAAATCAGGCTGCCTTCCAATGGAAATCAGTGCGGCATCTACTTCCACCACTTCCGAGTGACCCGCGGCAAAGTCAAGAATGACTTCCAGATGGCCGGGACGTCTGATTATATCTCTCAGAATCGCGGAATGGATGATTTTCACCCCGTTTTCCGACAGGCTTGTGCTGACAAAATCACTTACGTCCTCATCTTCATAAGGAACAACCCTGTCCATGTGATCAATCAGATATACCCTGGTCTGGCCGAAATTGGAAAATATAGCGGCATACTCACACCCGATAATCCCCGCTCCGATAATCATCAGACGTTTCGGAAATTTTTCCAGATGTAAGACCCCGTCAGAACTCAGAACGCGTTCCTGATCAGTTTCGATATTCGGAAAATTCCTCGGTTCTGAGCCGGTGGCAATGAGAAAATTGCTTGCAGAAATCTCCTCTTGCTGCCCGTCGGCATATCTGATCTCAGCTTTATCCTGTGAAATAAACGATCCCCATCCGCGTTTGAACGTCAGGGAACCGGGGCCATGCCAGCGTCGGGGAGAAAAGGTTTCGATCTGGGAGACCATCTGGTATTGCTTTTCTTTGGCGGCCTGAATCACGGTATCCCGCACTGCCTGATAATCCACCACCAGTCCCGCGGCTCTGTATCCTCTGTCAGTTTTTGCAGCAACTGCATAATCTTTTGCCAGTTCCCACATGGTTTTGGATGTGAGCGCGCCCCACATAACGCCGGCACCGCCGATTTCCCCTCCTTCAATCATGCATACATGTTTTCCGAAATCAAGAGCGCGCATGGCTCCTGCAAACCCTCCAGGGCCGCATCCGATAACACACAGATCATATTTTTCCGGTATATTTACAGGCATTGTTCTGACCGTTCCCGAGCAAAAGGTTATATTATTCAGTAGATCGAAAAGTTCCGGTAAATCCTGTTAGGCAAGCAGTATAAGCCAGACCTGCCCGCGAGTCAATAGAAATGTTAGAAATGACATTATAATCTGAAGACAAAATTTATTTGCAGATGATGCTCTGATATGATAATGATGGAAATTCCCTCGGAGAACAAAATGTAGTACATCAACTTGTAAATTCCTCCCCTTTTTTAAAGGGGGAGATTTCTGCCGCAACGCCCTTTTTTAGTAACGTAAAATCCCCCCGGCCCCCTTTAAAAAGGAGGGACGAACTTAAAAAGTGGTGTAGTAGGGGGTCCCACCCTTTGAGATAAAAGGAGACACCAAATGAATAATATACCGCTTTCCTTTAAAAAGGAAACTGTTACAGCCGGATTTATCGCTCCCTCCGGAAAATCTGTTGAAAGACTCGTGGAAATCCGAACCAATCCGATAACCGGACGCACCTGCCGCATTACTTTCAGCCGCACTGGTGAAAAAGAAGCCGGAACAGATACCCTGCCCCAGCCGCCGCCGGATGCTGAAGATACATCTGCCTGCCCTTTCTGTAAACCGCAGGTGGAGGCAATGACCCCGCGGCTTTTTCCCGAACTTTCCCCGGAGCCTCGTCTTGTGCAGGGAAATTCCGTCCTGTTTCCGAATCTTTTTCCCTACGGGGCTTATTCTGCCGTGAGTCTGTTTGACAACAACCACTTTGTGGAAATCGGCACGGCCTCACTGGCATCATACACAGACAGCTTTATAAACTGCGCCCGGTATCTGCGCCATGTTCTTGACTATGACCCGGAAGCTGTCTGCATGTCAGTTACGCAGAATCATCTGCCATCGGCCGGAGGCTCCCTTCTGCATCCCCATTTGCAGGTTCACGCGGACAGGGTTTCCTCCAACCACCACCGTTTCCTCATAGAACGATCCGCCCGGTATTTCCGGGAAACGGGTTCTTACCTTTTCTCCGATTACCTGCGTCATGAAAAAGCAGAAGGTGTCAGATATATCGGGAAAACCGGCCCCTGGGAGTGGATGGCAGCCTTTGCTCCGGAAGGTTTTTTTGAAATCTGGGGCATCTTTCCCCTCGTGACTTCCTTCCGCCAGCTCAATGATCCGGAATGGAAAAATCTGGCTCAGGGCGTACTTGCCGCACAGAAATTCTATCGAAGCCTTTGCAGGAACGGATATAATCTTGGCATTCTTTTTATTGAGGATGGACAAAATTACCTGGAACTGAGAACTGTTATCATGGTTCGCTCCAATTACGCGCCCTGGGTGCGAAATGATCATACCGGTTATGAACTGATGCTCGGGGAAATGGCGACATTCAACTCCCCGGAGGAAACAGCGGAATGGGCCAGGCCATTTTGGGATGCGTGATGCGTGATGCGTGATGCGTGAAACGTGATGCGTGATGCGTGATGCGTGATGCGTGATGCGTGATGCGTGAGACGTGATGCGTGATGCGTGATGCGTGAGGCGTGAGCGTGATGCGTGATGCGTGATCGTGATGCGTGATGCGTGATCGTGATGCGTGATGCGTGATAATAAAGCCGAGGGATCAATCTGGATCAATCCCCGGCTGAAAGCTGAAGCACCCTGAAGGGAGCTATGCTTTTTACAGGGAGATAAGAATGGAAGATTTGTTATTTATTTGAAATTTACGAAGCTTTGCCGCGTCAGGGGCCGGCAATCCGCTTCTGAATGTGCTGGCGGAAATCCCCTTTGCTCGGGTGTAATTCACGGCTGTCGGTTGGACTGATTTTCAATAAGCTATAATTATAAATATCGACAGGTTATACTTCTGCCAAAATTTTTACCGACAGTCTTGAATTACACCCCCTTTGCTCCCGGTGTGACCTTTCATTCGATTGTCGGCAACTGACACCCCGGGTTCGCACTTCCGCCTTCGGCAACCGCGAACCGGAAAATGAAGGATGCTCTCTTTTTTTCGTGTATTTCGTGTGTTCCGTGGTATATTCTTTTCTGGAAATCACCTCAGTTGTCAGTTGCGATGGGCAACGGGCAACTGACCACGGACAACGACGGATAACATAGTCCGTTTCTTAACGCGAAAACAAGATCAGCGCGGGACCGGACAGGCATCGCAAATCCGGTCTTTACTCGGCCCAGTTCTTCAAGAGTATGCGCATCGCTGCCTCCGCTTTCCGCAAAAACATATTTCTGACGCCAACTCTCAACACGCAGATTTTCAGCATCGGTATTCCGCCCGTTGAAACCTTCCACAACCTGACAAAACCCTTGCCGGATCACCTGCTCCTTGACTGGCCTCTTATTCCTGAAGGGATGTGCTGCAACGGAAGCCCCGCCGAGATGTGCCACTGCTTCAAACATCTGCTCGGAATCCAAGTCTGACCGGATATCCTCAAAAGGACCGAAAAGGAGAAAATCACCATCCTGAGTGCTGTATTCCATGCCAAACAGCACACACAATCCGCTATCCTGTACCCCTTCTTTAAGGTGTCGCCGGATTTCCATGGTCTGATGATCTGTAATGCAAACCCCGTCAAGTCCCCGGTTTTTTGCATGTTCCAGGATATCATCAATTTTCAGTTGGCTGCAAGAAGAAATTGTAGTATGAACATGAAGATCGAAAAACATGATTTGCCTCGTGATACATGATACGCGTTGATTGTGACATCACAACTCCGTTATGAATTCGATTTTAGAATGACATAAGTTTTGTCAGAAGGCAAATATTTAATTTCAATGTCAGAAGGCGTATAAATAGATTTAATCTATGGAATAAGCGAGCATTTCGGGGCACTTTCCATCTGCTGATGCAGTCTGGTAAAACAAAGTGCCAAACTTACAGTTTGGCAAGTCAGATAAGAATCGGCGCATTATGCCAAACTGTAAGTTTGGCACTCCGTTTGCTCGCCGAACTTGTAGTACAGCAAATTACAAATTCGTCCCCTTTTTTAAAGGGGGCCGCAACACCGCCCCCTTTAAAAAAGGGGGACGAGCTTAAAAAGTGGTGTAGTAGTTTCATTTGCAAAACTGTAAGTTTGATACTCTGTATCATAATGTCACTTTTTTTTGTGGAAAAATAAAGTGAAATCTGATATCCTGTCTTCTATCTTTTGAGTATTAACCAACTATAAAATTTAATTTAGGAATCAGCAATGTTTAAAAACTTGGAAGAAATAAATTCGCGTCCTGAACCTTTTCAATACTATACAGCAGATCTGCTGTGGACAGATAAACATACATCAGAACAGATGCTCACCTTTCATCTGAATGAATCTGTCGATCTCTCATCTCGGAACATAAATTTTATTGACCGCTCTGTTGAATGGATCGTGTCTCATTTCGGGATAGATGAAAATACAAAGATTGCCGACTTCGGATGCGGTCCGGGCCTTTACACAACCCGGCTGGCAGAGAAAAAAGCTGATGTTACGGGGATAGATTTTTCCGAAAACTCTGTCCGGTATGCAAAAGGAGTGGCTACACAAAAAGGATTGCACATTAACTACATTAACGAAAACTATCTCACGTTTGAAACCGAAAAAAGGTTTGACCTGATCATGATGATTATGTGTGATTTTTGTGCGCTGAGTCCGGGGCAGAGAAAAACGATGATCAGGAAGTTTTACAAACTCCTGGCCCCTGGCGGCTCGGTCTTGCTTGATGTGTATTCGCTGAATGCTTTCAACCGGAAAAAAGAAGCAGCAATATACGAGCGCAACCTGCTCAACGGCTTCTGGTCTTCTGAAAATTATTACGGATTCATGAACACGTTCAAATATGAGGAAGAAAAGGTCATACTCGACAAATATACGATTATCGAGAAATCACGAACATGTGTAGTATATAACTGGCTTCAATATTTCAGCCAGGAATCGCTGAGGAGAGAATTTGAAGAAAACGGTTTCAAAATTGAAAGAATCTTTTCTGATGTTGCCGGAAAAGCTTTCAGCCCCAAGTCTTTGGAAATGGCTATTGTTGCAAAACGCGGGGCGTAATGCGTGATACGTGATACGTGATACGTGATACGTGATACGTGATACGTGATACGTGATACGTGATACGTAATACTTAAAAGTTGCTCGAAAATTTGTTTCTAAGCTGTAAATCATTGTCTGGCAAAGGTTAGGGAATTCTCGTTTATATAAGAGCCTATATTAATTGCTTTTTTTTGCATAATAAATTTAATATGCTGTAAATATTAATATTTATTCCGAAGAAATATTGAAATATGATGATCCTTTGTTCGGAAATATGGAAAT
>JAUCGG010000273.1 GCA_030378015.1 Desulfococcaceae bacterium HSG8 | reverse complement strand
TTGAGGGAGGAGTGTGTACATATAGAGCAATATAATCACCGATAAGAACTTCTGAGAATTAATCGTTAATAGCAAATTTTATCGTTTTATGCTCTCAAATACCTGCTGGGTAAAAACTCATGCTTCAGCACTGCCTGATTTATGGGACAGGAATAATAATTTGCCTTTCAGACAATCATGTGGGATAATAAGAACATATTCTGGTCATATCAGCAGATCGAAAAAGTCCCCGGAAGCTACGCAAAGCGTGTCCTACCGGAAGTTTCCGATCTGCTGATATCAGTAGATGGAAAGTGCCCCGAAATGCTCGCTTGGGATTGACAAATCCCAAGCATTTCAGGCGGATTTGTCAATCGCTCGACGGCTCGACTGAGCTCGCCGAAGTCTGAGTTCACGCCCGAAGCGGTTAAGGATATTTTCTATCTACTGGATATGGCAAAGCTCGGATATGAATTCAGCATATTTACGCCATGTGCAACTTTTTTTAACCGAAGAGAAAAACAGACAGATAATGCCACAAAGACACGAAGACACAAAGGAACTCAAAGAACCTCGTCTTCGTGGGCATTCCCATTTTCCCGGTTAACCCTGTAACTATCTGATTTATAATGACTCAATTTTTAACTGATTCAAGGCCAGATCAGTTAAATCAATCGGTTATATAATATACCGGGAAAATGGGAATGCGCCCTCTTCGTGTCTTCGTGGCATTATAAACAACAAAGATATGAACCTTAGTGAAACTTCGCGCCTTTGTGCCTTCGTGGCATTATAAGTTGCCGTATTATTCCATTTGAACAACAGGGAGTGTAAAACATGAATCCTGAAAAAATTAAAGAGACGATTCTGCTTGTTGATGATAACCCCACAAATTTACAGATTCTTACTAAATATCTGAATAAACTAGGATTCAGCATACTGATTGCACAGAATGGTGAAACAGCGATTGAGATGACCGATTCAGAGTCCCCCGATATTATTCTGATGGATATAGTGATGTCCGGGATTGATGGCTTTGAAACCTGCCGCCGCTTGAAAGACAATAAAAATACGAAAGATATCCCGGTCATTTTTATGAGCGGTCTTTCTGACACAGATGATAAAGTCAGGGGCTTTCAGTTGGGAGCGGTTGATTACATTACCAAGCCTTTCCAGCGGGAAGAGATTTTAGCACGCGTTACAACGCATTTAACCATCCAGCGGCAGAAAAAGGAACTTTCAGGATTAAATGCCAGGCTTTTTGAATCAAATATCGAATCAGAAATCAGTCTTGCCGAATCCAGTTGCAGACTTTCCGAATCCGGCGCAGTAAAAGATAAAATTTTTTCAATTATTGCCCATGATGTGAAAAGCGCGATGGACAGGCTGATCAAGCATTCCCGTCTTCTGTCGGAATCTGCTGATAAATCAGGCGACATTGCCAATGATATCCTGGATACTGCCCGAAACACATCCGAACTGCTTGAAAATCTACTGAACTGGGACAGAATTCAGAAACGTTCAACGGATTTCAACCCGGAAATAAATGATCTTCACGGACTTGTATGGGAAAGCATTGCTGAACTTCAGAAAGATGCTGAACAGAAAGAAATTCGTATCTCACATTCTGTCAGCCCGGATACCCTGGTTTATGCTGACCCTTTTATAACAAAAACCATTCTTGACTGTCTTATCTCCAATGCAATCAAATTTACACATAAGGGTGGCATTATTACGGTATCCGAAAGGACCACGGAAAAACGCGTTATCGTATCTGTGTCCGACACAGGGGTTGGTATAAGCAAAGACAACATAAAAAAACTGTTACGTATTGACAGGAGCTATAAAACGACCGGGACTGACGGTGAGAAAGGGACCGGTCTGGGACTGATCTTATGCAGAGAACTTGCTGAGAAAAACAGGGGGGATATATGGCTTGAAAGCGAGCAGAGAAAAGGAACGACATCTTATTTCACTTTGGAAAGGGGAGGCGTGGGAAGTGATGCATAGCTGTCATCTATTTTGGTAGTTCCGGCGGATTTGTCAATCCGCCGGGAGCGCGGCTCAGGACATTTTCCATCTACTGATAATAAATATGGCAAAAAACACACATAATATAAACTAACTGCTTACCTCGTTTTATATCTTCAGACTCATCATCATCACCACTATAGCGATTATCGTATAATATATTTATTCTTTATTCGTGTCATCAGTGGCCGGAAGCCCGTTTCTTTGCCATTGACATCTGATAACCGCTGCTTTATTCTGTTAATATTTTATCACTGATAAGCACCTTCATCCTAATAATATTAAGGATTCATAAATAAACTCGTTCCCTGCGATTGGCAAATTCCAAGCATTTCGGAAGCGTTTTCGATCTGGTGAGTTTGCATCTCAGACAAACGGACAGATGAAGGATGCTCGCTGATAAGGGACCATCCGGAAAATAATATACCCATACAGGACACTGTTCCGCATGGATTTTATTGCAGAAATGATCTGTATGTCCTGTGGCCGGAACCTGAAAATGATCATCCGTGTCCTGAAAACCGCGGGTAAGGGATTTCCCAACAAATAAAATACCGCTGCTCGCGGGGGATTGACAAATCCCCGCCGGGTTCGGATTTGTCAATCCGAACCGAGCAGGAGAGCAGGGAGAGCCGGGTATATTATTTATTCGGAGTTCCCTAAATTATTTTTTGGGGAATTCCCTAAGGTCAGAAAGGATAACGGAGAGAATGGAAAGCCATGAGATAAAACGTATAGACCGGATCACTGAAATCGTTCACAATCTGTTGAAAGGCAAAACACCGAACCCGATTCCCTGTGAAGATGATCCTGAAGATGAAATCAGGCAGCTCACTGAAAAAGTGAATACATTAGCCCTTGATTTCAAAGAGATTAAAGAATTCATCGTACCGCTTTCCCAGGGAGACCTCAAAGCCCAGCTCCCTAAGCGCAATATCCTGGCATCCCCGTTTAAGCAATTGCAGTCCAGCCTGAGCCACCTGACTTGGCAGACCCGGCAGATCGCGCGGGGGGATTATAATCAGAGGGTGGATTTCATGGGGGATTTTTCCCAGTCGTTCAATTCGATGACAGAGGCCCTGAAGGAAGCCCGTTCCCAACTCCTGTCCGAAACAGAACGCTTTAAAAGTCTTGCGGACCTGAAAACTCACTATCTCAACGTCATGGCTCATGATATCCGGACACCTGTGGGCGCGGTGATCGGATTTGCAGACATTTTGCTGGAAGGGAATTTGGACGATGATGAAAAAAAGCATGTTCAGATCATTAAAAGAAGCTGTGAATCACTGATTGCCCTGATTGACAATATTCTTGATATGGCAAAACTTGAAAAGCACAGGATGGAGCTTGTATCTGTTCCCTTCTCTGCCCGGATACTGGGCCAGGATGCGGGGGCCATGATTCAACCGAAACTGAGCAGGCAGACACAGTTTGTTTTTTATGCAGATGATCAGATACCGGAAAAAATTATCGGTGATCCTCATCGGCTACAGCAGGTGCTGATCAATCTTTTGGGAAATGCTGCCAAATTTACAGACAACGGAACCATTACCCTGGGAATGCAGCTAAGGAACCAGGATGATGACACTGATGTAAAATTATATTTTTCCGTAGAAGACACCGGAATCGGAATTGAGAAGGACAAGCTGGAAAAAATATTCACACCATTTGCCCAGGCAGACGGCAGTATTGCTTCCCGTTTCGGCGGAACCGGCCTGGGACTGGCCATTTCACGCGAACTGGTTACGCTCATGGGAGGAACCCTGGAGGTCATAAGTCAGCCGGGCACAGGGACAACCTTCTGTTTTACGCTGCCGTTCCGTATCCCGGATGAATCAGAAGCCGGGATACCGTGTTCTGATTTCAGGCCCTGTTCGAACATATCCAATATCCTGGTGGTGGATGATGACCCGAATGCACTTAAGATTATCTCGAATATGCTGACCAGATACGGTGTGCGTTTTACCCTCTGCCAAGACAGCACCTGTGCATATGATATGCTCATCAGGGCATATGAAGAAAAGGATTCCTTTACGCTGGCGTGGATTGATATTGATATGCCAAAGCTTAACGGATTAGAACTGGCTGAAAAAATCAGAAGTGATATCTGCCTGAATCAGCTTCGTCTGGTAGCATGTACCTCTTATTCGGAAAGGATCAGCGATTCGGGGTCTCCTTCACATTTCAGTTTTATCGCGAAAAAGCCCGTATCTCCTGATGCATTGCAGAGAATTTTGAAAGAGGCCGGCGGTTCCGGGGATTCATCAGCAGATGATGCTGATGAGTTATCAGGGATCAGTCTGCTCCTGGTGGATGATAACCCGATCAACAGGTTTCTCGTAACCAATATGCTGCAAAAACTGGATGTTCGGATAACAGAGGCCGAGGATGGTTCAGAAGCAGTCGAAAGGGTTTCTGGAAATACGTTTGACTTGGTCATGATGGATAAAATGATGCCGGTAATGGACGGCACAGAAGCCATCCGACGTATCCGCGAGATATATGACAGCAGTACCTTACCTATTATGGCGTTTACTGCGAATGATTTCGAAGCTGATACCCGGGAATTGCTGACTGCCGGTGCCAACGGAGTTATTTTCAAACCGATTGTTTATGAAGATATGATAAGCAGTCTGTGTGAGGCTATAAGAGTGAAACGTGATACTTGAAATATTTACGATTTACGGACTGAAATCGTAAATCGTAAAGAATATTCTGAGGCATTAGAGATGTTTAAAGAAGACAGAGATGAATTGCGATTTTCGTGGAGCGATCTGGGAAATATCCGGGAAGGAAGGCCCAACCTGGGAGATTCGACGTCGGTAACGATTTATCGTCTGATGCAGTACACCCTGCGGGATGTACTGATCAGAAAATTCGGCCCGGATATGGCAGGCGATATCTATTATGAAGCAGGGGAAAAAGCCGGAGAAGAATTTTGCAGGAACATGCTGAACACAGAACTCGGATTTGAAGAATTTATTGCCGAGCTTCAGAAAACACTCAGGGAACACTGTGTCGGTATCTTCAGGGTGGAAGAGGCGGAGCCGAACAGTACGGATATGACCATTACCATGGGTGAGGATCTGGACTGTTCAGGACTGCCTATGACGGATGAAATGGTCTGCGATTATGATGAGGGATTTATTGCGGGAATTCTAAAAGCCTACACAGGACAGGCGTTCAAGGTCAGGGAAACCGACTGCTGGGCCATGGGAGGGCGCATATGTCGTTTTAAAGCAGTAAGGAAATAATCCGGTGTTTGGTGTTTAGTAGTGTTTGGTGTTTAGTGTTTAGTGTTTGGTCATCATGAGGTTCCCGGAATGACAGGCTGAGAAACAGAAAAGCTGTCATTCCGGGGAACTTTCATGATCTGCCGATCACAACGAAATATGAAAGTCGGAGCAGATGACAAAACACCCAATACCAAATACCAAACACCTACCCGTTTGCCATACATTGCTGAATGTATAATTCCTTTGCATATTGAATAAATTCTGTATTCCTGGTTATGAATTCAGAAACAATTTCGGAGTTTTTAGAGCCTTTTTCGAAAATATCCGACAGTTTTTCGCTGGCTTCAACCCATTTTTTATAAAACTTTTCCAGTGAATTCTCTTCCTGAAGAACCTCTTCCATAATTCTGTCAAAATCCATCCTTCGCTCCTTCTCATAACAGTTAAACATGAATTCAGCAAATCCGTATCGTTGACACCTTTTCAGATTACGTTGCCAACCATGAAGTTCATCGTATTTTCGCTGAGGTCTCCATAGACCCCTGCACCCATAAGTTTGAAACATTCGAAGCATAAATTCATTGAATCTCCGGTCACATGCATTTCACTCAGGGGAGTTTCTCCCCCGCACAAATCACACGAGCCATATGTTTCACATATCCCCTCTCCCTTAACAATATATCCCGTGCTTATGTGCCTGACGCCGATCCCGTAGCCGAAGACGCTGGCTTTCCTGCACCATCTGATTTCGGATAGATAAGTCCTGTAGGCCCCGGGGGCACAAGTGTCAGGTGGAAAATTTATCATTTTAATGTAAATCGGCGGCCCGGGCCTGAGTTCATTTTCTGACTCAAAATACATGCCGCCGGCACTGATGTTATACATCGTTGCTTCACGATAGCTTTTATCATAGTAGTTTGCATACACGATAGGCGCTTCATAGTAACTGCGAGTATCGGCTCTTCGTGTGTGTAAATTCATTCCTCCCTCCTTTCGGACTTTTATAATTTTTAACAGCATTTCAGATGGGAATCAAACTTCTGACCTGTGGTATATACGATAAATCGGATAGGAATGTAATCAGGGGATTCCTGATTTTTCGTATAAAAAACCTTATTTTTTTATCTTTTCTTCTGTCATTTTTTTGTCAGATGTACAGAACGCGGAGTGCAAAGCTTGCTTTGCCTGTCGTTCGGCTGAACGTTCGACTGAAGCCGAGATTTTCCGCAAAGCAAGCTTGCATCTTTCCAAAGTCCGATTCCTTTCGGAAAAACAAGTCCTTCCTCATCACAGCTTACCATCCGGTTAATCGGACTTTTGTTAATTTCCAGCTCCTCATAAAGAGAGGCACTGAGTCCCGCCCCTTTCAGAATTTTCTTTTGTACTTCTGACAAGGGGTGAGGAGACGTATTACGCTTTTTTCCGTTTTCACGATGCTCAGGGTGACTCCGGAAAAGGCTTTCAGAAGACGCTCCGCAGTAGGCTCATCGGTCTCTTTTTTGCGATTTCCGGGATACAGTCCTCCGAGTGTCGCATTATCATTCTTTAAAGGAGGGCGGACGACGAATTCTGTCAGTGTGACTATTCTTACTCCGAGAGTGAGCAGACGGGTTATCCCCGTATCTGATCATTTCTCTTAACACATTTTTAGGATTATTTAATAATATATTGATATATAAAGGTTTACAAACAATTTCATTCAGACACTTTTTTTATACTAACTCTGTAACATGTAATTATTATTGTAT
>JAUCGG010000046.1 GCA_030378015.1 Desulfococcaceae bacterium HSG8 | reverse complement strand
TTTCAGCCGCAGTTTCATACAGTTCAATCTGCCTGTCCTCATCATCAGGATAAATGATATTCACCCATATATTATCCGGATTTTCTGCTCATTATTTTGTTTCTGAATTACTGAACGAACCTTCATTCCCTTATACGTTACGAGACAGAATCAGATCCTTGCAGTCTTCAGATACATGTAACGTAATCTTTCAGATTGCGCCGGAAGAACATATCCGGTGAGGCGCAATCTGAAAAATTACGATACGTTACCGTGAAAATACATTTTCATGACCGGGGGTGATCGCCCTGATCATGAGCGTTTAATCCTGACCATCCGAGTTCAGACAATCCCGCCCGTAGGTGGGGCTTGCCCGGGCAAGCTCCACCCTACAATTTTTTTATAATGAATCTCATATTTTTATAAAGATCAGAAGGTTAACACAGAAAATTCGGTTATATTGTCTGAACTCGGATTGCCAAAATTAAAGGGCAGACGGGATTTGCAGAAGGTTATCCTGTCAACCCCTTAATCCTGTCAGACAAAAAGGACATACAACATTTGCAGTATGTTATCATAGCGGAGTGCAAAGCTTGCTTTGCGATAAGCCCGGGGAGATAAGCAACCCGCTCTTTCCGAAGGAGTGCCGGACTTACAGTCCGGCAAAGCGCAAAAAACCGCTTCGCTTAATTTTTGCACTCCTTTTTCCATCGGTGCTTTTTTTCGGGCGTATTGTCTGAACTCGGATTTTCAGGATTAAAGGATGGACATGATTTGCAGAATTTCACCCTGTAAATCCGTTAATCATGCAGATCCGACTTCAGACGGGCGCATTTACAACTTGGGGAGCAGTCCCGGAGGACTACTGAAAACAGCCCGGCAATTCATTGCCGGGCGAATGTCCCCGTTTTTCAGTCCCGGAGGGACGATTGAAAAGCTTTTCAGTCGTCCTCCGGGACTGAAAATCACTCCCCTGACTTGTAAATACGCCCACTTCAGACAAAAAGCAAATCCTGGTTCCGGCCTATATTATCTGAATCGGATTTTCAGGATTTGCATCCTATAAATCCCTTAATCCTGCAAATCCGAGTTCAGACAAAAAGCAAATCGTGGTTCATGATCTTCGTTCCGGCCTGAATCGGCTTTATTGCGAAGAAAGACTCCGGTGTGAGCTCTGTCGGACCGTCGAAGGGTTTAATTATCTGATTGAATAATGGCAGATTCGGTGCTATAATCAGCAGATGGAAAACTCCACCTTTGAAGGGGGCCGGGGGGATGTATTTTCAAGGTGTTACACCCCCCTGCCCCCAAGGGGGAGTTTTCCATCTGCTGATTATAAATTTTCGCCCGCAGGTCACATAATAAAAGAAAGGAGGCAGATCATGATTGCAAACCTTCAGGGAAGCCGATACAAGGGCTTTCAAAGAGGAAATGAAAGCTTTCAAAGAGGAGGTCAGAGCGGATACAAAATCGCTCAAGTAGGAAATGAAATCCTTCAAAGAGGAGATCAGGTCTGATACAAAAAAATTCAAAAAACAGACGGATAAGAAATGGGGAGAACTTTCCAATAAAATGGGAACCCTTGTCGAAGACATGGTGGCTCCCAATATCCCGGAAATCATCAGGACATATTTCAATGACGAACCGGATTTCTTCGGTGTCCGGATAAAAAAACGGAATACAAAGATCGGGGCCAGCGGAGAGAATTCGATGTGATCGAAAGGAATTTTTATATTAATGAAACAAAATCAAACCCGAAACCGGAGGAGGTCGGGAAATTTATAGAAGCACTGGAAGATATTGAGGATTATTTTCCGGAAGCCGGGGACAGACGGATAATTCCTGTTTTTTCATCCCTGCACATCCCGGAAGACACAAGGACATACCTGACCCGCAGCGGAATCTATGCTATGGGATGAAGGAAGGAACCATGACACTGCTGAATTTTGAGCAGATACATGATGCGTGATGCGTGATGCGTGAAACGTGAAACGTGAAACGTGAAACATGAAACATGAAACATGAAACATGATGCGTGATATGAAACGTGATGTGATGCGTGATACGTGATGCGGAAAGGAGGATGCAGAACATGAAAAAAATACCCCGGCAGGCAATAAAAACCCTTGTCTCCGAAGAAGTCTATACGGATCGTCAGGAATTCATAGATTATTTTTACAATTATGCGATCAGTGCCGTCCCCCGCAGGGCCATGTCCTCCGTACTCCTGGGACACCGGCGCATGGGAAAGACCGAAATATTCAAACGGGTGGTCAACCGCCTGTTTTACGGGCAGGATCATAAAGACCCGGCCGCGGTCGTACCGGTCTGGTACAGCTTCAGGGACGAGGTGACTGACCGGTGGGATTTCTCTGTGAGATACGCGGAGAACTTCCTGCGGTGGTACGCGGGGTTCCGTCTCCGAAATCCCGACATCATATCAGGTTCGGAGGTATGGCGGGAACATCTCCCCGATTTCATAAAGTCGGAACTGGAGATGACCCCGGGACTGACCGGCGCGCTGAACATATTTCAGCGCATCTGCGCGCGGGATGTGACCATCCCCGAAGAAACCGCGCTCATGCTCCCGCGGCTGGTGTCAGACCGGGATGACAGCACGATTGTCATGTTCATAGACGAATTTCAGAATACTCACCTTCCCCATCATAATTTCCGGGTGGTGGGCTATATGCAGGAAGCCGTGGAATCCCCCACATGCCCCCATTTTGTCACAGGCTCGGCCATGACGATTCTCTCCAAAGAAATCCTCGGCAGGGGCGCGCTGTTCGGCCGATTTGACAGCGAGCCTATAAAACCGCTGACACAGTACTGGGGCGCGGTGCTCGCGCTGCGGGCTGCCCGGCATTACAGGGCGGAACTGCCTGAGATCATGGCCCCGGTTCTTTCGGACCGCTGCGGGGGAAATCCGTTTTATATCACGGCTGTCATCAGACAGGCTGCAAAAAAAAACGAGATCATAGACAGCGAAAAGTCGCTGAACAGTCTGCTGGCAGTTGATCTCTCCTCGGGTTTTATATGGGCGGAACTGAATGACCAGGTCACGAGATGGATACAGAGAATCAACGAATACGGGATCACCAAATGGGTGCTTTACCTGTCTGCCCTGGGGGAAGACGACAGGATTTCTCCCGAAGATATCCGAAAACAGCTTGCTGAGAAGGAGGGAACTGATGTTAAAATTGAAAAAGTGCGGGACGTCCTGATCATGCTTTCCAGGGGCGATCTCCTGGAATATATGGAACTCGGGGGCTGGTTCCGCAAAACCGAGGATCCGATTTTGCTGGATTTCCTGAAAGTGTGGGGGCGCATCGAAGTCGAAGGACATAACCGCTCAAAAGTCATGACGGATACGGTCAGGAAATATTCGGCACTGGAACGGCGTATCAGGGACCAGAAGGGATATCTTGCGGAAGTATGGCTGTCCCAGATCCTTTGGAACGGGCAGGGAAAGACATTCCCGGGGAGATATTTCCACAGCAAAGCGGATGTCACCCTGCCGGACAGATTTTATGATATGATCCACCGGCTGAGACTCGGCGCGTCTGAAAAAAGCGAGGCAGATGTTTATGCTTCGGCAAGAGACGAAACCTGGATATGCGAAAGCAAATGGTGGGAGACAAAGAAGGCCGGGGTGAGCGTGGTAAAGGATCTGATCGGGCTTTCCGAAAAAGTAAAGGAATTTGAGAAAAAAGAATATGAGACCGGAAATCCGGTTCCCGTCCGGTGCTGGCTTTTCGCTCATAACGGTGTTACCGGGCCCGCGGAAAAGATGCTGCGGAAACACAATATTTTCTGGTCAGACCGTTCCGATCTCGATGCCCTGATCCGGGAGACGGGGCTGAGGCGCCTGCCGGAATTTGAAATTTTGCCAGGGGATCAATCCCCGGCTAAAAGCTGAAGCAGCCTGAAGGCAGCTATATCAGCCCTTTTACAAAAAGAGGGAGTTTCAGGAAGGCTTATTTAATCATTTATAATAATTTGCAACTAACAAGTATATCCTAATTAATTAATTAAAAAAATGTTGCTTTCTATAATAAATCAGTGTAGCCTGATTTATAGTTCGGATTTTGGGCATTCTTCATTTGCCAGTTTACACTTTACTGTAGAACGATTTTGCAAATCGTTCAAACAATTTGCAAAATTGTTATACAGACTGGAAAAGTGTAAACTACTACATCAACTTGTAAGTTCGTCCCCCCTTTTTAAAGGGGCCGGGGGGGATTTCTGCCGCAACCCCCTTTTTTGTAACATAAAATCCCCCTGCCCCCTTTAAAAAAGGGGGGACGAACTTAAAAAGTGGTGTACTACTTTTCAGCTTTTATGAAGGATGCCGGATTTTGGATTTTGACAGTTCTTTTTCCAGAGAAAGGAGCCGAAATGAATCTTAAAATCTGCCTATTCCGGCTTCCGATAAACTTCCGGTTTGTCGGAAGCTTAAAACTCAGTAGGCGATGCTCAACATCTAATTTCCACCCATGAGGAATGAAGATTAAAGAATTTTCATGAACCCGCCTGATTACCCGATTCGGATCGGGCAAAACAGGCGCATTATCTGAATTTCTAATCCGAAAACATGGAAGGAGGCAGAATGAAAAAGCAACTCGTAAATTACGAAACCATGCTCAAAGTTACCAAGGCCATCTCCCATTCCAAAGACCCCGAGGAGGTTGTCCTGCTGACGGTGGAAAGCATCAAATATGCTTTGGATGTCAAGGCATGTGCTTTGTTTCTTATTAATCGTAAAACCAATGAGTTGGAGTTGGCAGCCTCATTCGGACTGACTGATGAGTATATCAATAAAGGCCCTGTGAGCGCATTGCGTTCCATTGCCCGGTCCCTGGAAGACGGGCCCGTAGCAATTTACGATACTGCCGATGATCCGAGGCTTCAGTATCCTGACGCAGCAAAAAAGGAAGGTATCGCCTCTATCCTTTCTGTGCCTATGGTGGCCGGCAATCATGTCACCGGGGCCATGCGAATTTATACCTCTGAACATTGGGAATTTACACTGGACGATGTGAACTTTGTCCAGGCTATGGCCCAGATGGCCGGAATGGCTGTAGAAATGGGCAGGCATTACAAAGGGCTGAAGGACAGCATCGAACTGTTGAAGACCATGAGAGATCCGAAACTCCTGGCATCCAATATAAGGACGCCTTATGAGGGTGTTCCTGTACATGTTCCCCATAGTGAAGTGGGCAGAAGAAAAAGCAATTAACCACTTTATTGTCAGTAACCGAAACCGGTAAAAACTGATCATCGGGTGATATGATCAGATGAATTACCTGCTTATTAAGGAGTTCCGAGGCGGATTTTGATTCCCGGCAAAGAACTCCTTTCTTCTCCGTATGCCTGATCCGGATTGTCCCGGAAATTCTTTAATCTTGAAAATTCGGGTTCAGACAGATGGGCCGTTTCAGCATTTTATTGCCTGAACCCGGATTTACAGGATTAAAGGATGGGCAGGATTTACAGCGTCTTAATCCTGCCCATCCTTTAACCCTGTAAATCACGGTTCAAACAGACGGACAGGATTTACAGCCTGTCAGTCCCCGATAATCCTTTAACCCTGTAAATCGTGGTTCAGACAATGCTTCCCGCTGTTAACTGACTGTTTTTATTATGCCATGAACAAATCAGATAACCTGATAAATCTCAGGGAAAATACATACGAAATCCTTGACCAGATCGGACAGGGAGCTTACGGTATCGTATGGAGGGTACGCCGATCCTCCGATGGTGAAATTGTCACGCTGAAAGCCATCCAGACCCACAACCCCTACGACAGAACCCCCTATCCCACTGCGATTCTCCGCAAGATCATCCAGGTGCTGAGGTGGGAAATTGAATTCCTAAGACGCATCGGCCCGGAACAGGCACAGCAGCAGAATATCCTGCCCCTGCTGGACAGCGGGGAATATGAGGATAAACCGGTTATGGTGCTGCCCCTTTGCGAGAACAGTCTGAATCATATCTATGTGCAGCGCAGGGATGAGACAGGATTCCCTTTTGATACAGCAACCCTGCTGCGCTGGACAGATCAGATTGCCAGGGCCCTGGCAGTAATTCATAATATTCGCGTGGAAGAGGGAGCGTTCATTCACCGGGATCTGAAATTCACCAACATCCTGGTAAAAAATAAAGAACTTTTTGTCTGCGATTTCGGCACGGTGAAAATTGTCGAACATGGTTTCACCACTTCCCTGGCCGGCACACTGGAATGGGGTGCCCCGGAGACGTTTATCCCCAGGGAAATTTCAGACGGCAAACCCAGGTATGAGCTTACTCCCGCGGTGGATATGTATTCCCTGGGACTGCTCATCCATGCACTGATTACCGGCAATTTCCCGTCAGCGCAGGGAAAAATTCAGGATCAGACAGCGGCCAGCGGCAAACCCATGCCCGGTGCGGAAGAAAAATTCGGCACCGTCGGGGGCCTGACTGATGAGGAGAGAACAGTTCTCCTGCGTGATCTTCGTCTTTTGCTGACACAGGGGCAGACCCTGGTTCAGCAGGAATTTCTCTCCCTGCCGGATACGGAGGTGGTGATTGAGAAGTTTGCCGAGTTGACAGAAACTCTTCTGTCTCCCCTTGCCGAACATCGGCCTGATGCACAGGAAGTGAGGGCCCGGATAAAGGGTTTGCAGGATTACCTCTCACCCGACCTTTCCGTTCTGGAAATAAGCATGTCTGAGGAGGCTGTTCCGGCCGGATCGCCCTGTGTGCTCAGGATTACGGCCCAGGGGCGGGGATTGCCGGAAAACGGGCGGTGGTTCAGCTTTGATGTTGAAGGAAAGCATATCGAACCTTCTGCTGTCCGGGAAATCGGAGATAATGTATGGGAACTGACGCTTCCCCCGTTCAGGCATAAGGGGGAGTACGAGGTTCGGGTATCCGCGGTTGTCAATCATCAGAAAATAACAGATAACAAGGAAATAAAGGTATCCCCGCGTCTGGGGAAATTATGGCGGAAAAAAAACTATACCGACGAACTGATTCGCTCCCCGGATCGCTCTGACTGGCTGGATTCCCTTGATAAAAAAGCAAAAAGAAGCCGCAGATTCCGCCGGAAGTATTTGCAGATACTGGAAGCTGTCCGAAGTGTCCATACCGATCATGTGGACATAAACCGCCGATACTGGAATATACGCCATCTGTTGGAAGGCAAGAAAGATAAAAAAAGGCTGGGCTTCAGCCGAATACTGATTCTCCTGATACTGATAGCAGGGGCATATTTCTGGATGAACAATCAGGATCAGGACATCCCGCTGACTCCCCCGGGTGATCAGTCACAAACGGACAAACAAAAGCGTACTGAGGACATGAAGGATGAAACCGGGGATGATGCTGAAAAAGCTGAACCGGAAGAGGACAACAGGACATGGAAAGATACTGCTACCGGAATGGAATTCGTTCTGATTCCTGGCGGTTCCTATAAGATGGGCTGTACGCGTTGGACAGACAACTGTGAATCTGATGAAAGACCTGCGCATGAGGTTCATCTGGACGAATTCTGGATGGGAAAATATGAAGTTACCCAGGGGGAATGGGAAAAGATCATGGGAAAAAATCCTTCCCGCTTCAAAAAAGGAGAGCGTTACCCCGTGGAACGGGTAAGCTGGAATGATATTAAGGAATTCATCAGGAAGCTGAACTGGGAATCAGGGGAAAACTACCGTCTGCCTACTGAAGCAGAATGGGAATATGCATGCCGCAGCCTTGGAAAACGGGAAAAATACTGCGGCGGGGATAAGCCCGGAAACCTGGCCTGGTATGACAAGAACAGCCTCAGTTTCAGCCACCCCGCAGGCAGGAAAGCATCGAACAGTATAGGTCTTTACGACATGAGCGGCAATGTGTGGGAATGGTGCGAGGATCGGTACGGGGGATATTCATCCGATCCTGTGAGAAACCCCGATGGCCCCTTATCCGGTGATCTTAAGGTATTCAGGGGCGGAGGATGGAGCGATGATGCAAGGTACTGCCGCGCCGCTAACCGCAGTTTCAATTTACCTGACTACCGTAGCAGTGTACTCGGGTTCCGGTTGGTAAGACGTTAGATTTACGATTTACGATTTATGATTTACGATTTTACGATTTACGATTTACGATTTTACGATTTTACGATTTACGATTTAGGGATTTCCCAATAAAATACCCGCTGCTCGCGGGGATTGACGCAGAAATTCATTCGCATCGGTGACCCGCTGCTGCTCGCGGGGGATTGACAAATCCCCCGCCGCGGGTTCGGATTTGCCAATCCGAACCGAGCAGGAGACGGTCAGTTTCCCCGAACCGGGTATAAAATTTATTTAGAGTTCCCTGTGAGTTACGATTTGCGGAATGTGGCAATCGTAAATCGAAATCCCAAATCGTAAATCAAAGGAATTTTATGAGACGAAAATTCAATGATACGGGTTTGTGTGTGGCCCCGCGCCATTATATGGTGGATACGTCTGCCAAAATCGAACAGATTCTCGAACTGATCGAAGAGGGAGAATATTTTACCATTAATCGGCCCCGGCAGTTCGGCAAGACAACAACGCTGTCGCTGTTGGCGAAACAACTGAATCTGAGGGACGATTATGTGGCATTGAATATCAGCTTTGAAGATATTGACTCCGATACTTATCAGCATCAGGAACTGTTTATCGTCACCTTCCTGGAAATGCTTGGCAGGGAATTCGAATTCCTGGGTCTGCCGGAACCTGCCAATTTTCTTGCACAACAGCGTGACCAGATTCCCAATATGCCCCGCTTATCCTATTCCATTACCACCCTTGTCCGTGATCTGTTCGCGGGGAAGTCACTGGTATTATTAATTGATGAGGTGGATAAAAGTTCCAATAACCAACTTTTCTTAGATTTTCTGGCGATGTTACGCAAAAAATACTTGCAGAGAAACGAGGGCAAGGATCACACTTTCCAATCGGTTATCCTGGCCGGAGTCCATGATGTGAAGACCCTGAAAGCCAAAATCCGGCCTGACGACGAAAAAAAGTACAACAGCCCTTGGAACATCGCGATGGATTTTGAAGTTGATCTGAGTTTTGCGCCCGATGAAATTGAGACAATGCTTCAGGACTACAGCCGGGACAAGGGTATTCAACCTGATATCCCGGGTATTGCTGAAAAATTGCATTACTATACTTCCGGCTATCCCTATTTAGTCAGCAAGCTGTGCAAGTTCATAGATGAAAAAATCGTAACCTGCCGAGATAACAAGGACTGGACCCTTTCCGATGTGGAAGCGGCCTTTAAAATGATTGCGGATCCGGGTTATACCACCACCCTGTTCGATAGTCTGATAAAAAATTTGGAAAACAATCCGGAACTTTATACGCTGGTTTCCCAAGTAGCGATCAATGGGAACATTTTTACATTCAATATTTCCAATCCGCTCATGAACCTGGGTTACATGTATGGTATTCTGTCCCGGCCGGAATCAGGACACTGCCACATTCATAACCGTATATTCGAGCAGCGGATATATGATTATATGATGTCCAAATTGCCCCAAACCGATTTTTACCATGTGAACGGATTCGGAGAACCTGAATTTTACACAAATGAAGGACTTGATGTAAAATTGATTCTGAAGCGTTTCCAAACTTTTATGAAGGAGCATTATTCCAACAAAGACGAAGCTTTTCTGGAACGGGAAGGCCGCCTGCTGTTCCTGTCATACCTCAGACCGATCATCAACGGCAGAGGCTTCGAATTCAAAGAACCGAATGTGGCGGATGAACGGCGCATGGATATTGTCATCACATATCGAAACATCCGGTATGTCCTGGAGCTTAAAATCTGGCGAGGCGATAAATACCACCGGGAAGGGCTGAAACAACTGAGCGACTACCTGGATACGTATTCGCTCGGGCAGGGCTATCTGCTGATTTATGATTTCAGAAAAAGCAAGGAATACAAACAGGAAGAAATCGTATTCGAAGATAAACAGATATTTGCTGTCTGGGTGTGACGGCAGGTCATGGACGTTTATATGAAAGTCAGCGGATAACGGAGTGCCAAACTTACAGTTTGGCAAGCGAGCGCAGCGAAGCCTGCGCATACACTCCTGCCAGACTGCAAGTTCGGCACTCCGGAGACTTTCATGTTTCGTTGTGGCTGGCAGGTCATGGACGTTTATATGAAAGTCAGCGGATAACGGAGTGCCAAACTTACAGTTTGGCAAGCGAGCGCAGCGAAGCCTGTGCATACACTCCTGCCAGACTGCAAGTTTGGCACTCCAGAGACTTTCATGTTTCGTTGTGGCTGGCAGGTCATGGACGTTTATATGAAAGTCCCGGATGAAAAATCCCGTGATCCCTTTAAAAAAGGGAGATAAATGCCGGTTTCATCATGGAAGTTCCTCAGAATTCAATTCATGATCGGGTATAAACAAGCTCTCCTTCTTTTTCTGGAAAATGTCTGTAACGCTCCTGAAAAAGCCACCGGCCCCCTTTATGTTATTTGCACTTGAAACCCCGGTATCAATAGTATATGATAAATCATTCTTCGCAATATTCCTTACCAGACAGAGACTTTCACCCATGCCAGAATTCATGAAAGAAACAAAAGAAAAGAAAGCAGGCAGATATGATTGCAAACTGAACGTGATTATCTTCCTGCTGATTGTTAATTTCTGCTTTTTATTTTACAATAGCTGCCAGTCTGATCAGCCTGACAAAACCGAACCGCAGAAAGAAGAAACGGAGACCAAAAAATCGGAGACCGAATCAGAAAAACCGGAGACTGAATCAGAAAAACCGGAGACTGAATCAGAAAAACCGGAGACTGAATCAGAAAAACCGGAGACCGAATCAGAAAAACCGGAGACTGAATCAGAAAAACCGGAGACTGAACCCCGAAAAGAAAAATCTGAGACAAAGACCGAACCCCGAAAGAAAAAAACCCTGATCGCTCGGCCCCGTGCAGATAAAAAGGAAGTCAGGAAAACTGTCAGATATATTCCTCCCCATAAGTATGTGAAATCAATAAAACCTGAAAGACTTGGAAAACCGGTCAGGCATATAGGGAGTATTGCTCCGAGGGAGCCAAGAAGAAATATTCGTCCTCGCGTGGAAACCAGACCGCGAAGAGATATTCGTCTGAGGACAGATGATCTGAGGACAGCGAAAAAAGATGCCGGCGGCCCGAATACAGGATCTTCCGAAGAGATATCTGTCAGAGAAGGGGAGTCCCTTGTATTTCTGAAAGAAGGGGAAGGGATCCAGGTTTTATCAAAGCAAGTCCTGATAAAAGCATTGGCCTTGTCAAGAGAGTCAGCAACTTTGATGATTACCCTTCCGAATTCCAAAGTTTATTACTGGAGGGATGCAGAAGCAGGGACAAGGCGTCAGTATGAATATAATGAAAATATATATCTTTTCGACATGTTAGAGATCGGCAGTGACTATTTGGAAATCGCAATTACAAAGAGGCATTGAAAAAGCTGGCTTTTCAGAAATATTGTCACTTTACAATTTAATTGTAGAACAATTTTTCAAATTGTTTCAAACAATTTGAAAAATTGTTCTACAGCCTGAAAAAGTGAAAACTACTTTTAAGCTTTTATGAAGGATGCCCGGAGGCATCCTTCATTTATCACTTTACAATTTAATAGATCGAAAACTTTTGCAGACAGTGGATTCCGGGTTAAAATCGGAAAACATCCGTTTTCCGATTTTCCCCGGAATGACAGTACGTTAAGTTGTCATTCCGGGGAAAATTAAAAAACGGATGTTTTTTAATTTTAACCCGGAATCCACTGTTCACAAAGGGTTACCGGAAAGTTTCCGATCTACTGAATGTAGAACGATTTTTCAAATCGTTCTACAGTAAAGTGTAAACTGGGAAATGAAGGATGCCAATCCGGGCTTATTTTTTGTCTTTCGCGTTTTTCATATCCCGATAAATGCTCAACCCCATTTTTTAAAATCATAACATAATCTCGACAGTCATAAGTTCCTGGAGAGCATTCATATAATTACCTGAAATCATTAACTCTGAATTTGAAATGCAATTTTCATGTATTAATTATTTCAGCATATTACGAGAACTTACGATTGACGAGACATAACGGAGACAATAATGAAAAAACCTCTTTTGTGCCTTTTATCTTGCTGGATATCTCTCCTGGTTCTTTATCCCCCTGCTTTTTGCCAGGAAAAGGCAGTCCTTCTCAACATCCATGACTTCCCTCCCTTGTGCGGGTATAGCGAAAAGGGGCTTCCTGAAGGCATCGGAGTTCAGGTCGTGAAATGTGTATTTGAAAAAATGAAGCAACCATACAAAATTGAACTGAGGAGCCTGGCCAAAGCAGCATTAAACGTCAGAACAGGAAACGCAGACGGTTTTTTTGTAGCGTCTCGTAATAAGGATCGGGATGAATTTGCTGTATGGTCAGAGTATATTGCAGAGCAAAACTGGAACTGGTATCTTCTCAAAGACAACCCCTTTGATCCGAATGATCCGTCATTTAAAAAACAGGCAAAAATAGCGAGTCTCCTGGGGACAAATTCGCTGAAGTGGGCAAAGGAGAACGGATATCAGGTGACCGGCGCGCCGCCGACCCCTGATTTATTGATAAGAATGCTTAAAGCTAAACGAATGGACGCGATATTTCTCAGCGATCTGTTAATGCAGGCGACAATGAAACAGATGGATTTGACAGATGAATTTCGTGTTGTGGCGGGCACACATAAAAAGGTAGGAGTTTACTTTTCGAAAAAATTTTTAGAGAATCATCCCGGGTTTTTGGAAAGATTCAATGGCTTTGTCCCAGGGTGCCGGAAATAAGGGATTTCCCAAAAAATAAGACAGATTTTCTTACGGTTTCCACGGGAATGTTTTCAGCCCAGTAAGAATGTGTCTGGTTCTGACGGATTTTGTGGTTCAATCTGATTTCAGATAGTTACAACTGTCATTCCGGGGAAAATCGGGAAACGGATGTTTTCCGATTTTAACCCGGAATCCACTGTCTGCAAAAGTTTTCGATCTATTAAATTGTAAATTGTAAAGTGATAAATGAAGGATGCCATTGTCACTTTACAATTTAATTGTAGAACAATTTTTCAAATTGTTTCAAACAATTTGAAAAATTGTTCTACAGCCTGAAAAAGTGAAAACTACTTTTAAGCTTTTATGAAGGATGCCAATGCAGGCATCCTTCATTTCCCAGTTTACACTTTACTGTAGAACGATTTGAAAAATCGTTCTACATTCAGTAGATCGGAAACTTTCCGGTAACCCTTTGTGAACAGTGGATTCCGGGTTAAAATTAAAAAACATCCGTTTTTTAATTTTCCCCGGAATGACAACTTAACTTACTGTTATTCCGGGGAAAATCGGGAAACGGATGTTTTCCGATTTTAACCCGGAATCCACTGTCTGCAAAAGTTTTCGATCTATTAAATTGTAAAGTGATAAATGAAGGATGCCGAAAAAAATTATGAAACAAGAATTCATAACAAAAGCGAAGCAAAATCTCAAAGCAGCAGAACTGCTGTTTGAAAACGGGCTTTATGACGCTTCGGCAAACAGGGCATACTATGCCGCATTGCATGTAGCAGTAGCAGCTTTGGCAAACGCGGGTGTCAATACTGATCGGATAAAACATGAAACAATACAGGCAAATTTTTCCAGTGAACTGGTTCGGAAACGCAAAATATATCCGAATAATTTAAGATCGTATCTGATGGATCTGCAGGAAATACGGAATGATGCAGATTATAAATTAAAATTTATCTCAAAGAAAGTTTCATCCAGGCAGTTGAAAAAGGCAAAAGAATATGTAAGCATAATAATACAGGAGATAAAAATTGTTTAATTTCAAGCAGAAAGAATTAAGCCATATGCTTTTTGACAGGCTGAAGCAAAAATTTTCCGAAATAAAACTGGTAAGTATCACACCGACTTTTGAAAATCCGGATAATATATGGGTGAATATCATTTATCCTGATGATGAGGACAGGCAGATTGAACTGTATGAAACTGCGGCTGAAATATCAACCGACATACTGCTGGACTACGGCTATCACATTACCATAAGTTCAGGTCAGGGCATGGAAAATATTGCTGCCTGATTCGGTAAGTTAAGTTAATTGGATAGACGATAGACGCTGATAAAAAAGACGGGTTTTCATCCCCCGGTTATGAAAATATTTTGGGCAGGTTCGGATTTGCCAATACTAACCGAGCAAGGGGCAGTTCTATTATGATCCAGGGAATCTGAACTGCGGCATCATTGTCACTTTACAATTTAATTGTAGAACAATTTTTCAAATTGTTTCAAACAATTTGAAAAATTGTTCTACAGCCTGAAAAAGTGTAAACTGCTTTTAAGCTTTATTCCCAAAAAGTAGGAAATTCTCGTTCCCAGGCTCTGCCTCACTGCCATTAAGTAAGAGAAACTCCCCCTTTGAAGGGGGATTCAGGGGGATGTTTTTTTAACACGTTACACCCCCTGCCCCCTCAAGGGGGGAATTGATTCCTTAACTTAATGGCAGTGAGGCTCTGCCCGGGAATGCGTTTGCAGAGGCTCTGCCTCGTATTTCAGTTTAGAATCGGTGAGTTAAGCGGGATGCCTCGCAGGATGGGCTAAAACACTGAACAGGCAACGGGTCTTTTGCCTCCATATTCTATTCTCGAAGCAGTGACATAAGTTCATTCCGCTGTTTGGCAGACAGGTTCTTTTCAATTGCCTCAGCCAGAATTTCAGGATCTTTCGGCAAAGTAACGGTTTCATACAAGTCAGGGGCGCCTGCGGTGCCTTCGGCTTCTTCGGCAATCATCAGGTCTTCAATCGCGTCAATCAGGGCACTGTCAAATTCCGCTTTTATTTTCATAAGCGATATAACCTGTTTGGCAGGTGTAATTTCCTGTGTCTGCTTTTTCCTGTATAAACGGTCAAAAGCCATGTCATCAAACTGGTTGCACATGGCTATAATATCTGCTTCCCTGCTTCTTTCCCCTGTCTCGCTTAAATCTTTTACAATTTTTTCAACAAGATCAGGGTCGGTTGTATCCGGTGTCTGTTCGTGAATGGAAAATGGTTCAAGCGATTCCAAAACCTGGTTCCGAAGAATTTCAGCATTGCTCCAAAGGGATGCAAAAACAAGCGAATGAAGCTGGTCAGCATTCATATCCACTGATTCTCCCACAGAGTAACTTAACAATGCTCTTGCTATGGAAAGATTGGAAAATCCTGCAACATGTTCAAGATAAGGAATATCCACTTCCAGGTACTCATTTATTTTCCTGATCTCTTTTATCTGTATTTTTCCAATTTTCAAAGTATTTACCAGGTGAATGAGGTATTCGGGAATATTATTGCAATATTCCCTGTAAAACATGGTTCTCGGATAAATGTTGTCGAAAATAGACTGGTATCCGATCACCCGGTATCTTGACTGAATTCCAAGTCCTTTCAGTATCATAGGTTCCATTTCTTCCAGGATATAGACATGTTCGACAAGATGTTTTGTGTTTTCCCCGATATGAATCTGTCCCGGTATTCCGTTGCTTTCCAGGCGAAACGCATAGATAACCGAGCCGCCCTGGGCAGTGTAATCAACGCAGGTTTCCGCTCCCATCATCACCATCCGCATCCTGTCTATCTCCCGGTCGCTGGTAGGATTTGATGTATTAATACCGATCCGGCACCGGAATCTGAGGTCTTCGATCTTAACGCCCTCCCTGTCCTCTTTTGGCAAAGACTTGTGCCGGGATACAATGGCAGAATAGTTGTCCTGGATAGCAGTCTGCATAACATCATTTATATTGTCTGCTACCCTGACCAGTTTGATAGCGCATGCAATGGCATCAAAAGGATGAATCGGGCTTGCCGGTGAATAATCCTTGGGAGTGCCGAAAATGGCAACAATCTGATCTCCCACGGTTTTATCAAACATCCCGTGGTACTGGGCAAGAAGTTTGTGGCTTTCCCTGAAAAACATCCTCATGAGTTCGCCCATCAGGGTTTCGCCTAATATCATGTTGAGCTTTGTGTAAGTACAGACATCGGCCACCAGTTCGGTTGCATACACGAGCCCGAGTTTCTGCTTGCTGTTCCCTATCAGCCTGGACACCCCGGGATTGAGTGTTTCCAAGGTATCTTCCAGAACAGAGTTTGTATTTATAAGCTGTTCGTTTGTAATCTGCAATTCAGAAGTGCGCTCCCTGACGCGCTCTTCCAACTGCATGTTGTACTCCTTTACCTGGCTGTCATACTGGCGCAAATCATTTGCCATATTATTGAATGCCTTGGTCAGTTCTCCTATCTCATCCAGGTAAGCAATTTTAAGCGTGTGTTCATAGTCTCCTGCCCCGACTTGTTCCACCCCGTTTTTAAGGCGTTGGACACGAACGACAATGCGCCGCTCAATTATAGTTTTGATGATAAATGCAAGAACCAGGCCCGTCATGGATATGCTGAGAAGTGTTACAAAGGCAATATAACGGGTGTGCAGATATTTTTCCACTCCCCTTTGAACCATCAGCACTCCTACTGGTTTGCCATTAAAATCGGTTATGGGCAGATATTTTGAAATACTTCCGCCTTTGCTGATATCTGGAATAGTAACAGGCGTATTACTCTCTAATACATTTCGGAGCAGTTTTGGTGATGGCGGGGTAAATTCGTTTTCATTGGCACCGGCGCTTGATACAATCAGGTCTGTATGTTCAAACAGGGCAGTGCTGACTTTCAGCTTTTTACTGATTTCTTCAACTATTCCTGATTTGTTATTCAGAATTCGGCGAACTATAACAGCACCGACAATGTTTTCCCTCCGGCGGTCGTAAACAGGGGCAACACCTGTTAAAAAAAGCATTTTTGATGTTTGTGCGAACAATCTGCGATCTTCACTGAAACCTTCATTTTCAAGCTCATCAATGTCCACCACCTCTGTTCCGCTGGCAGACCGGCCTGAAAACGCATTATTTATAAAATGCTGCACGGCTAAAAAAGCATTGATTTTTTTTGGTGAATGAGAGCGTACAAGAACTTTGTAAGAAGTATCAACAACAGTAATCATGTCAATATGATCAAGAGGAGCAGATTTGGCAAGGTCATTGCCAAGCTTTTCCCCCAGGTTCAGGCTGAGCAGAACAGTGACTGTTTTTTTCTGGGCATAAGCATTTGCAAGATTTTTCATTTCAACTACTGAATTCTGATAGATAATATCAGCGATTTTCAAATCAGAATTTATAGTATTGACAGCCTCAAGTTGTATTTTATTGCTGTAATAACCAATTGAAAAAACAGTTGCAATTATCATCGGCACAAACAGAACAAGGGCAAATGAAATATTGAGTTGGGTACCAAGTTTTAAATTTTTCATTCTGAATTATCTCCTACTCCTAAACCTTTTGGAAAATATCTCGTCGCTCAGATATACAACAATTTGTATTTTATTATTATCCGTTTCAAGAGTGCAACAGAGAAGCTGAATATCGCAATACCCGGCTCTATTATTTCATGAAAGACTGGCAAAGATCAATGGGGTGGAAAATGTATCCAGCGGGTAGGAATATACTACTACACCACTTTTTAAGTTCGTCCCCCCCTTTTTAAAGGGGGCCGGGGGGATTTTATGTTACAAAAAAGGAGGTTGCGGCAGAAATCCCCCCCGGCCCCCCTTTAAAAAAGGGGGGAGGAATTTACAAGTTGCTGTACTACTTCTCAAAGAGTCAGGCTGGCCATGAAGACTGGCCATTATAATGTTACCCCAAAATCTGGACAGTGTTTCAAAGCAAAATTGGCACTTGAGGCTATCAGACAGGAAAAGACAATCGCTCAACACAAAATACTAAGGGATTTCCCAATAAATAATCTACTACACCACTTTTTAAGTTCGTCCCCCCCTTTTTTAAAGGGGGCCTGGGGGATTTTATGTTACAAAAAAAAGATGTTGCGGCAGAAATCCCCCCCTGCCCCCCTTTAAAAAAGGGGGGAGGAATTTACGAAGTGGTGTACTACCCGTCTGACCTTAATTTTAATCTTGCTCTTTATCTTGCTCTTGCTCTTTATCAGGCAGGAGCAGGAGCGAGAGCACAAGAGCAAGAGCAAGATACCGGGTATATTAATTTGGGGGAAATACCTAAACACCCTTTTCATATGAAATCTGCCATATATTCACCCCGATAATCATCGCGGATACAAGCCCGGCAATGATAACAGGAAATACCTGGACAGCGTGATTAATCAGCGTAAATCCCGCGCCGTCTTTTGCAGAAATTCCGAAAAGCCCCAGAGCAAAAACCCCTCCGGCCTCCCATATTCCCCAGTAACCGGGTACGGACGGCAGGGCGATAAAAAAACAGATAATAAGCATCACAGCAATGATATGAGGATATGACAGCTCTATGCCCGGGCAGCCCAGCGATACAATATAATATGAAAACGCCTGAATCCCCCAGATAATAACAGACAGCCCCATACAGAGCATTGTCTTTTTCGGAGACCTGACCAGGGCAAAACCGGAAGCAACATTTTCCACAAATCCGACCAGCACTGTACAGATTTTCTCCCTGATGCTCTGCTTAAAGTCATATCCTGCAAAGAAAAACAGTGACGGAATTCCCATGATCCCCCCGTTAATCACCTGCCTGGTCGCACTGAAGCTGACCATGATAATGCCGGCAAGCATAATCACCATCAGTTTTATCATTCCCCCGCCGATCATTTCCAGGGTTTCCCTGTTCAACTGGTACTCACCAAAAGCAATCGTAAGATCCGGGTCAATCTGAACTGTTGAAAATACAATCGCGAAAAGGGTTATCAGGACAAGCAGGTCAGCTACCCGTTCACCGGCAACCGTGGCAAGCCCCGTGGAAAAAGGAACATTATCCCTTTTCTGAAGGATGGCAGGTCTTGCAACCTCGCCAAGCCTGCCCGGGAGAACGCAGTTTAACATAAAACCGATCATCAGGACATGAAATCCGTACCACAGGGGGATTCCGGGCCAGCTTCGGGAGGTTTCCCTCGCGGAATCCAGGATCACTTGCCATCGGAGTGCCCGGAAAATAAAACTGGCCAGCGAAGCCAGCACAGCGGGGATTATCCAGAAATAATTAACGGAACCCAGGTAAAGAATCAGGTCGGAAAAAGGCACGTTCCTGAATGCCAGATAAAGTCCGACCGCGGATATGGTGATCCCTGCAAGCAGGGAAATAAGCATTTTTTTCATTGTCAGTTGTCCGTGGTCAGTTGTCAGTTGCCAGTTGCAGTGACTCGTAATGGTTGGTTCGGGAGTGTTCCCAAAACGCACAGATCATAAAATTCAATATGTTACTCGTTCCCAGGCTCCGCCTGGGAATGCATACCGCAAGGCTCTGCCTTGCGATGCACTCTGTACAACCGACCGGTTTTAAAATAAAATATGAGGCGGAGCCTCTGTAAATGCATTCCCAGGCAGAGCCTGGGAACGAGAAAAAATCTTCTTGTGCAACGGACAACTGACTAATACATCAAATTGTAAATTCCTCCCCCCTTTTTTAAAGGGGGGCCGGGGGGATTTCTGCCGTAACACCTTTTTTTAGCAACGTAAAATCCCCCCTGCCCCCTTTAAAAAAGGGGGGGACGAACTTAAAAAGTGGTGTACTAATTATAATGACAGGATCTCCCGAGCTTTTATGATATCTTTTTTAATCTGCTCTGATAATTCGGGAATCCCTGAGAATTTTTTTTCATCCCTCAGCCGCTCTGTAAAATTGACGCGGATAATCTCCCCGTATATGTTATCATTAAAATCAAGTATATGAACCTCAACCGTGTAGATATAATCATCAAAAGTGGGGCTGTATCCGATATTGGCGACACCTTTGTATTTTTTCCCCTGGTGTTCCACTGTTACAGCATAAACCCCGGTGCGGGGTGCGAGTTCATCATACAATTTTATATTTGCCGTGGGAAATCCCAGGAGCTTGCCTCCCCTGTTGCGCCCGGTTTCAATTGTACCCCTGATCTGGTAATAGCGGCCCAGCAGCTTACGGGCTTCGGTAACTTTTCCGTCCGTGACAAATTCACGCACCCGTGTGCTGCTTATCCTGCCCGTTCCGTTTCCCGGCTTTTGTATCCAGTCTGTCACAACAACCTCGAATCCGAGGAGTTCTGCATATTTTTTTAAAAATTCTATATCACCTTCACGATTCTTTCCGAATGTGTAATCTCTTCCAACCACAATCGCTTTCATGCCGATGCGCTTTGACAGTATATCTTCCACAAATGCCTTTGCGGTTACGTCGGCAAATTCCCGGGTGAAAGGAATAGTGATCAGCACATCAATTCCGGATCTTTCAATAAGTTCTATCTTCTGTTCATAAAGGGTGATCAGCGGGGGATGGCTGTTTTCCTGCAATACCCTGGCCGGGTGGGGTTCGAAGGTCATGGCTACGGATGTTCCGCCCAGCGCGTCGGCCTTTTCTATGACCTCATGAAAAAGGGCCTGATGTCCGATATGCACCCCGTCGAAATTCCCGATGGTGATAACCGCTTTCGGATACGGCTCTATAATTTTTTCAATACCTTCAATAAGTTCCATTTTAACCTTTTTTTATCTTAAATTTGACTTGACATGAATTACAAAACAATATATATAAAGCACGTTTCTTAGGAAATCAATATTTTTATGCCGAAGTGGCGGAACTGGTAGACGCGCTAGGTTCAGGGTCTAGTGGGGGGTCCTCCGTGGGAGTTCGAGTCTCCCCTTCGGCACCACTTTTTAAAGAAAAAAGCGTAACTTCAATAAGTTACGCCTTTTTTAATTTCGGTTTTAAGCCTGAAAATTCGATAATTTTACGTTTTTAAAGCCTGAGAATCCAATAAATCCACAAACCTTTCACTGTTTCCCGGAATCCAATGCCCGTACCTGTCCACCGTCATTCTGATACTGCTATGGCCCATTTGTTCCTTGACGTAAACCGGGCTTGCATTAGAACTTAAAAGCAGACTGGCGTAAGTATGTCTTATATCGTGAAACCGGATTTTACGGAGTCCTGCTTTCTTCAATAACCTCCTGAATTGTTTCTCAAGTGTGCTTTCAGCAATGTATCTGCCAGGATTTTTCCCTTTCCGGTGAAATACGATTTTCAAAGGCTTCCGCTTCCCCGTGTTCAATGCTTCCTGCCTGCGCTTTTCAAAAAGTTCCGCCAGTGTTGCCGCAAGCTGCGCGCTCATGTCGGTGTAGCGGGTTTTACCTGTTTTCGTTTTGCTGATTTTACCCCTGCGACACGATCTGCTGACCTGAATCCACTGACATCTGAAATCTATATCCGCCCATTCCAGGGCAAGCAGCTCACCCTTACGCATTCCTGTACGAAAAGCAGTCAGAAAGAATCCAAACTGATCAGGATTATCGCACACAGACAGAAACTGATCCACCTCATCACGGTTGAAAATCTGCATAGTGTCAACAGTGTTCGCTGTCTTCAGCCCGATCCGTTTCAAGATGCCCTTGGTAGGATTCGAGTCAATGATTTCATCATCTATGGCATATTCGAATACTCCGCTGAGGACATCTTTTATCAGAGAGATTGAACTTTTTGACTGACCTGCTTTGTAATACTTCATCAGAAGCGAACGGATATCCCCCCGCGTAAACTCATCGGCCTGTTTTTTCCCGACTTCGGGAATGATGTACCGGTTTAAAAGCCCCTGATACCGTTCAAAGGTTGAATCGCGTACAATCTTCTTTTTGTCAGAAAGCCATATATGAGAGTACATTTCGAATGTCGGTATCTCCGGCCCGGCTCCTTCAGGCTTTTCACGCTCTTTCAACTTTTTCCGGATTTCACGGGCTTTTTTCTGAGCGGTCCGGTTATCTTCAAATGGTAGCTCTTTCCGATACTCCCGGTTATCCGCCTCTCCTTCTATAATCACTCTGTTTTCTCTGACAGATACTTTCATGTTGAATTCCTCCGCGCCCTGCTGTCCATATGACCGGCTAAATTTGGTTTTTATAAATGTTCCTGATTTCCTCCGGCTGAATGCAGATGTACGCAAGGGTGATCTTCTGACTTGAATGGTTCAGACACTCCATCAGGTGAGGCAGGTCAGTCCCGAATGTTACCCTCTGATGATATGCCCAAGTCTTGCGCAAGGTGTGACTTGCGTAATTTCCTTCAAGGTTCAGTGACCGGCACCACTTCTTAACCTTCAGACTTAACGCCGGCACTGTGATCACGCCCCGCTGCCCTGTAAACAGGAAACCGGTCTCACCGCCTTTGTATTTTCCCCAGGAACACAGATTATGAATTGCATCTGTACATGCTCTGTTCAGGGTGATTCTTTTTTCTTTTCCGGTTTTCTTTTCACGGACCATGATATCCTGATCCGCTTTCATGTTCTTCACCCGGTCAAGTCTGAGGTTCAGAAGATCAGAAGCACGCAGGTTTGTATTTATTCCCACCACAAACAAAGCATAATCAAGCGGTTTCTCTGCCAGCAGTTTTTTGATGTTCCGAACATCTTTCAGATTTTTAATCGGCTCGGCCTTTATCTGCTGCCCTGTTTTCGGATGGTTGAAATTTTCCCCTTTTTTCAATCCCGGCATAATTTTTCCCCTTTTTCAATCTGATTAAGTTTTATTGATTAACTACATGTAACTTAATCAGTTGTCAAGAGCTATTTTCACGGTGAAAGCGTGAAACAGGTCTAACCCTCTGATAATAAAAAGATAAGACTGAAAACAAACTGATTAACTTTTGGTAAAAGTTAATCAGTTTTTTACCGTTCAGGAAATTCCGGAACGGTTGTGGAAACATTTCCACAACCGATCAGGAAAAAGGTGTACACTGCATCTGTTATCTGACCTTCCTGATAGGTTCAGGAAATGTTTCCTTAACCTATCAGGAAAAAGGTGTACACTACATCTGTTATCCGACCTCCCCCCTTTCTTATATGTGGATTGTAGTATTGACTGAAAATCATCGTCAACTGCGTCAACCGCGTCAACCTCACAGATTAATCTGATGATTTTATTATATATTCCTGGTTGACGATCAGGTTGACGCAGGGAACGATGGTTGACGATCAGGTTGACGCAGTTGACGATGGTTGACGATCAGGTTGACGCAGTTGACGATGGTTGACGATGGATTTTTTTTGTATCGTCAACCATATTTTTACATTAATATCAAACTGTTGACGATCAGGTTGACGCGGTTGACGATGATTTTCACCCTTTTAAACTTTGAAAAAAAATAAAACGCTTACATCTGACTCCTGAAAAGCACATACACCAAAAAGTTACAAATTTGTAATTTCCTCATTTTCAATGTCCTTCCGCAGGGTATAGGGTAAACTGGGCAAACTGATCCATGGTGGAGATGTTAAAACTTCGAAAAAATGTTAACCTTCGCCTTTTTTTTCGGGTTTCATAATCACTTTCAAAAGTATGAATTTATTGATAATATATAAAAATCTCTCTCCCTGTGAAAACCGTTTTCTCCACACAAAAACCACCAAAGGCACATCAGTGGTTTTTACATCAGAAACAGACCTAACTGTCTAAATTAAAAATGTATTAATGATCAAAACAGCTTAAAAATCCCCGGTTTTGAAGCCTTGTATTTGGGAAAATATGTTAGTTTGGAAAGTCCTAAAATATATAATCATAACTCATTGAAAACATTAGGCTTAACTGGATGGTAAAAATTTGTTCGGAGGGTGAAAAAGTTTTAACGGTTAACCGGGGAGTGCATTCCAACATTATCATCATAGGATTGTACGGCGTGTAAATATATCTGCGTTGTGGACACGCTTTCATGCGCTGCCAACCATTTAAGGTCAATTATTTTTATGCCTGCCCTGGCCAGTATTGTGAAAGCGGAGTGCCTGAGCGCATGGGGTGAAACAGCCCGGTTTCCCGTTTTCAAATCTGCAGCACTGACGTATTTGTCAACGACGTTTTCAACGGTCTGAACCGTCAGCGGCTGTTTTTTTTCAGCGCGCTTCCGGTTGAGTCTGATCCGGTCATTGAATCGGTCATAAAAAAAGGGCAGAAAAACCGGAGTGTCCGATTTGAAATCGAAATGGCAGTTATCCAGCCAGTCGTCGAACGCCTCTAATGCTCTTCCATTCAAAATTATATCAGTGTGTTTTCGCCGGCCGATATGACCTTTCCGGTCACGGATCCATATTTTTTGCTGTCCCTGATACCTCTCCATTTCGATATCCCCGAACCGGAGTTTTCCGACCTCCCCGGCTCGCAGTCCGTAAATGCACATCAGATGGAGCATAGCCGAATCCCGCTTACCCATAAGTTCAGTGTCTGGCTGTTGAAGTAAAAGCCTTATTTCTTCCTCAGTCAGCACCGAATAATACCCGGTATCTTTCCGCGGGGGAACGAGTTTTAATTCCTTGAAATTTATATGATTTTTTATTTTGCGTGACTTGACGGACAAAAACTTGAAAAATCCATTCAAAGCAACAAAGCGGTTCCAAATTGTTGAATTTTTTAACTTGCGCTCATTTATCAGAAAGTCACGATAGGCGGTAAAGTCATTTTTGACAACCTGCCCGGGCTCTTTCGCAAGCCAGGAAAAAAACAGCCTTGCGTGACCGCTGTATGTTGTTTTTGTGGATTCGCAGATAAGCGTTTCTTTCCAAGAGTTCAGATGTTTATGAAATACTTCTGACTCGCTGTAATCAGATGTGCTGAACGCCTTCAGATCGCCGTAACCTCCGCCTATTGGCGAAACAAAACCGGGAACCTGCGTTTCAGCAAATTTCAGAAAACGGTTAATTATCGAAAACTTACGCTTTACGGTTTCGGCTCTGACATCGCTCATCTGTTCAAGGTATCTGTGAAAATCTGCCCTGTCCAGGTCCGTAAGTTTCCCGGAATAGAACTTGAAAAACTGTTTGATTTCAGACCTGTATACTTTTTCGCTGCTCTTGCCTCCGAACTGCCTGAGATAATTTTTCAGCAGTGCGCTCCCCTCCTGTGTGTCAAGATAGTTCATGTCATTTGCCTTTTTAAGCCGTTGGATAACGGCTTTTCATGGGGATAGGTCAGGATGTTTTTCAGTCCCAGGAAAACACCCTGACCCTGTTCCCGGTTTAGCTTCCTGAAAGAAGTCTTGAACTGGCGTTCAATGAAGTTTTTAAGGTGATCTGTGTCCCATCCGAGTTCCGCCGCAAGTTTCCGAATCCCGACCATGTGCCCGTAATGCGGAAGGCTGAACGTATCCCCGGGGATACGTTCAGCCGTCCGCGGGGGAAGCGGTCTCAGCCAGGTATTACCCTTGAGATTGTCAATAATGTGTCCGGCCTCCTGTTTTGACAAAAAATTCACAGAATTAAAACCGGAGAGTCGGTGAGTCTCCTGATAAAGCCGGTGAGTCCTACCCGCTGCCAGACTCCGGATAAATTGAATCTGAGCCTCCGTCGCAGGCTCGAAAAGTAGTTTTTTTTTCATATTTTCAACCCCTTTAATTCAACGCCGTGTAGCTTTTACCCTTGCATTTTTCGAAAGCCAGAACGTAACCACCCTCGAATTTTTCGCAATACTTTTGATTCGGCCTGTAAAATCCGCATGTTTCACATTCACATTCAAACTGACGACTTTCAATTTTTGAAAAAGAAAGAAAACGCCCATTCTTCCCTCTCCCGCTATCAAAATTAATCCCATTAGCGCGCATTGAGCGGGCTGCTTTATTTATTTGCCCCGACAACCCGTTGGCAGTTTTCGGAAATTTTTTGTGGCCTGTGATCTTCTCAGAACATTTTTCATTTAAAATTCCTAACAACTCCGTTGCACTGCCGCGCCATGTGAAATTATCCTCCTCCAAAAATTTATTTATGGCTTTTTCGACAAGACTGGAGCCAACGGAACCTTTGATAATCTCCTGACGATTATTTCCGTAATCTTCAAGAAATTCACCGTTTTGCCAAGGAAGCGAAGGTTCGGCAGCCTGCACCCATAAAGCAAAATCCGCCATGCGAGGCTTTTGGGGGAGTTCCGTATTTGGCAAATTTTTCAGCGCGGCTGAGACAGCATCAAAGATTTTTCCCAAAATACCTGGCCTGACCTTCTCAAAATCGGCCATAAATGTTTTTTCGTCTTGCCGCCTCTCTTCAGGGATGAAGTCGAGGTTGATCACCATGGAGCGGTCTGCAAAATCGTTTGCCGTCAGGATGTTTTCGATGCCGCACAGGAGCACGGGCTTCTTTGCCTCAAAAACGGTCTCCTCATTGTTTGTGTAAAGGCTCCGCGTGGCAAAGCCTCCTCCTGTGGACAGGCGGCAAAAAGCATCTGATAACCAACTCGGAAGGCCGGATAGATTATCGTAGCTCAGGACATGGGAGAAATGGGCACTGATCATCAAGTCTCTCTCCTCACGCGGTACGGAACGACGTGGCACTTTATTCGGGTCTGTGAGGTCTTTCAGGAGTGATACGGTGGTACTTTTTGCGGTTCCCTCTTCACCCTGAATTACAAGAATAGGATATGGCCGGGCATATGAAAAAGCACCCACCAGCCAGGCAACAATAAGGCGGAAATCAGCCGCATCTTTATAGTTCAGAAAACGCCTAAAATGATTCCAACCGTCCTTGTCTTTTACAGGCTTCGGCAAAGGCAACATACTCGGGCTTCTGACAAATTTTACAGCCGAATCAGTTGTGATTTCCCACCCGTCAACGGAAATCTTTACGATTTCCCAGTTCTCATTACACAGGTCAACATAAATAGCGTCGTTTTGGCTTCCCACCCGGCAGAAAACCGGGTGCTCCTTCTCGTTTTCAGCGAGCGCGTTCAGCATTGATATCGCTTCTTTCAGGGTGTTCTCATTACACGATGCGGTGTGTTCCGCAAAATAGATTTTTTGAAGGTATTTTTTACAAGCCGATGACATGAGCGGAAACGTCTCATGATGCCCGTTCAAAACAACTGTTATAAAGCCCTCACCGCCCGATGTGAACAGTTCAGACCGCAGCCCTATCTCAATGAGCAAGGATGCGACTGTTTTTTTTTCGGAAGTTTCCGGATCCTTTTTTTCAATCTGTGACACGGCTTTTTCGAAATCGGAAAATGAGAAAAAGCGGGCTTTTTTTATTCTATCCTTCAGATTCATCCAACGTGAAGGATCACGGCTTTTTATTCCGGCTCCCATTGCGAGATTTTCAGGTTGAAAGGCAAAGCCCGGATTGTCTGCGGATTCTTCAAAAAGCCTGTCTTCAAAATCATCAGGGATTTCAACCCCGGTTGCCGGTTTCCGGTTATCAGAGGGTTTCCCGGATTTTCTCCCTGTGTACACCTCGGAACACCCTCCAACAGCTTTGGCGATTGTAATTTCTCCGTAAGTCTCCCCCCCCGCTTTGTGCTTTATATCCCATTTCTCCCGCATCAGTCCTGACTGTCTGAAAACCGAGTCAATGCTGCTAGCATCCTTTCCGAACCAAAACGCGAGTTTACCGCATAAAGCCAAGTCAGCATCAGACTGAGATGAGTATCCGTCGAAATTGCCGGCCATCAGGGCGCTGAGTTTTGCCCCGTTTCTGGCAGAGTAAGCTTTTTCCAGGATATCGGCATCGGATAATACAGGAGGGGAAGGGAAAACCTCCTCCTCCTCCCTTCCGATCCGGGAGACTTTCCCGAAAATCTCGGAGTGTACGGAAAAAAGTTCTCGTTCCCTGTGTTCAATTTCCCGGTTTCCGTTGAGAAGGTTGCCGGTGACAGTCAGGTATCGGCCAGTATTATAGAATTCCGAATTGTCTTTCTTTCGCCCCTTTTCCGGCAATTTTCCGCAGACAAAGCAATGCATCCCGTCTCCGGACGGAGACAACTCCGTATATGTATCCAGAATTTTTACATATTTCCGGAAGGGTTCGGCGATTTCCAGGGTTTCGGGGTTAAGGCAATGATCAAAATCAGCCCCGCTGAAAGGATCCGCCTCCGACAGCACGAAACCGATGCCGTCGTAATTCTCTGAGCGGTATGTATTCAGAGTAGTGTCGAAATCTGACCATGTTTCGGAATCATTGACCGCGGCCGCCTTCCCCGAAGTTGCATTGAATGGGGGTTTCGTCCATTTTCCGTTCCGGCAAACACCCCTCCAGACAACCCACTGATCCCGATTTTTTAATTCGTCAGGGATGTTTTCTGGAATAACACTCAGGTACACAGGTTTTTTGTTGACATTCTCTGATTTTGCCTTTATTTTATTCATGATTTCGAATCCTTTTTAAGGGTTGAATCCATCCGCTGCCTGCCAGCAGTGAAACCCCGTCCGATCCGCCGAACGGGGTTTTATTTTTCATTTTTCCTCTTCAGAATGGCTGCTCTTCGTGTCTCAGTCTCTCCCGCAGTTTTGACACCAGCTGCGCCTCAAATTCCTCTTTCGGCATAAAGCCAGGGCTAAAACCGCAGCAAAAATTATTTTTTTCTACAAATGGAAAAAAAGGCGTCGCATCTGAAATTTTTCCATTTTTCCTCAGACATTTACCATTACCACCACTGAATTCAGTGCAATTTTTACATATTGCTGCTTTCATTTAATCTCCTAAAATTTTTTCGAGTTCGCATTTTTCCGCGTTGGCGGTATTCTGTTCTAAAAATTCGTCAAGGTATTTTTTTTTAATTAAAACAGTGCCTTTGACTTTGGTAAAGGGTAATCCCCGCTCGAACCATCCGCGTAAATTTTTTTCTGATACGTCACAATAAACCGCAGCAGATTTGATTCTCAACCAGCCTTTATTTTTTATCATCGTGTCACCCCTCGTTCATCAACGCGGATTTGATCTCTACCGAACTGCCGTACAGCCAAAGCAATACAGGAACTTCCCGGCCTATTTCTTTCGTTGCCTCTTCCAGAAATTTTGCACGCTTACGGCCCGGTCTCTTACGTGTTGCAACAAGATCGCTCAAATACTGCGGAGGTAAACCGGATTTTTCAACCAACGGGGTCAGGGTTCCCCAGGGTAGTTTCATATTTTTTCCCCTTTTAATGTTGCCACTGTCACAAAAATGTGATAGTTTATAGTTATACTAAGTACTTATTGTGGTTATTCAAACTTATTTGTAGTGATATACACTAAATCTCGGTGTATGTCAACAGCCACTGGTAAAAAAGGAGGAAAAACATGGGTATAGTTATTAAAACAGGAGCAAATAAAATCGAAATAGGAAAAAGAATCAAAAAGATACGACTAAGGAAAGGGTTGACACAGGAAGGGTTTTCATCTCAGTTAGGGATTGATCGGACGCATGTTTCCAACATCGAAAGAGGAAAAACATCGCCCTCCGGACTACTGCTTTCAGCTATCTGCAGTGCTTTCAAGATAAATTACAACTGGGTAATGCATGGTCTCGGCCCGATAGATTCGGAGAAAGAATCAACTTTAGATTTAGACTTGCTAACTGATATTATGAGAATAATAGAAGACAGACTGTCTGAAGCAGGGACAGCATCATTGACGTCGGATAAAAAAGCCCAGGTCATAGGTCTGATATACAAAGAGTGCTATGACAATGATAATGATCCGAAAGAAGCATCCGCGAAGTATCTGAAACTTGCATTGCCCTGACGAATTGCATTTCTGTGACACTGATTTGAAATAGCTGACTATTTCAAATCAGTGTCCTTGCCCTATTCAGCAAGCCGTACCTTATACTGATACAGTTTTTTTAACTCCGGGGATAATTCCGCCCCGGTTTCCTCAATCCATTCGTCGATCACAGTTAGCAGGTGATCAGACATGTTCCGGGAGTCGTCGTAAATATACTCTCTGATCCGTGCCTCCGTATCTGTGATGATTTTCCCGGTCTCATCCATCACAGACGTGAAACCGAGTGTCTCATTATCACCGAATCCTAATTCATCAAACAGCGGAACAATCGTTCCTGATATAAATGCAATGCGGGCCGCTGCTTCGTCAAGCTTGTTCAGAGCATCGTTTATGTCACTCATGGGTTTCCCCTCTCTCGCTGTAAGACCTCCGAGGTTTTGAAAACCTCGGAGGTCTGCTCGGATATCTAAATTCCCAGTTCTATACGCTTATACATACATTGTATATACACCGCTTAAACCTGTATATACCATGCTTTTAAAGGTATATACAGATTTGTACATACAGTATATACTTTAAAAATCAATCTCAATGCCTTTAAGATTGAGCTTCTCTTTCAGAACAACTTCAACCCCGTTTTTTTCCTTCCCACAATGAATCGAAACCGGACCCGTCGGGTAACGCCTGGTTGCCATAAAATACCCTCGTTTCGTATGCACAACAGACCATTTACCGATCTTAAACTTTTCCGGCATTGCCACTTCCGGCATTGCCACTTCCGGCATTGCCACTTCCGGCATTGCCACTTCCGGTATTGATCTCGGAATCAGCACTGACAAAGCATTTATTTGCTCTTGCATTGCCTCAAAACGTGCTTCTATACTCTCCGTCATATGCATATCTTCCTCACTCTCTCTGTTCAGTTCTGCCGTTTTTGTGTCCAGTTCTGCCAGTATTGCCTGGTGCGCTGTTTCCAACTGCTGAACTCGTTTTCCTAAGCCTGTATTCTCTCTCTCAAGCCGTCTTGCACTCTCCGCCTTTTCCTCTGCCTTACTGAATTCTGCATACAGAAAAGGCAATGGCTGAAGATTCTGCTTAACCGTAACTGCCTTCAACCCTGTCAGTTCCTCCGCCTTTTTCACCGCATCATTTTTCACTCCTGACGACTCCCATGCCTCCATAATCTCAGCCCGGAAAAGCCATATTTTTTCGAATGCCGGGATTTCAGAATTCCATTTCACTCCGAAAAACTCCTGCCCATCATATTCAAACGGTTTTTTTGAATCCGACCATTGGCCAAAACCGGTTTCCATTTCTACATGTTTCCCACTGATAAGTTCTGTCAGGAACTTATCAAAATCAGCTTCAGATAGCTCTGAAGATTCCTGCAAGTCTGAGATATACACATATCCCTTTCCCTCCGCCATTTTCCTGTATGCGTCCCATATTTTCGCTTTGCTCATGTCTCCCCCTTTTTTGTTGTTTGTATATACTGTATATACCCTGTATATATAGTTGT
>JAUCGG010000272.1 GCA_030378015.1 Desulfococcaceae bacterium HSG8 | reverse complement strand
TTACATTTAAACTTTAGGAATGAATTCTATGACAAAAGAGCAGTTGCTTGAAATTCTCAAACGGGTTTTGAAAGCAGATAACGATCTGAGTTTTCTTTTAAAACTTGAAGTGGCTGAACTTGAAACACTGGTCGCGTGTATCAGGGACCGGGTTGAAAGTTTTCAGTGAAAATGTCAGTGTACACTTTTTAAGTTCACCCCCCCTTTTTTAAAGGGGGCCGGGGGGATTTTTGTTGTCAGAAAAGGCTGTTACGGCAGAAATCCCCCCCGGCCCCCCTTTAAAAAAGGGGGGAGTGGTCAATTGCAACTGGCAACTGACAACTGACCACTGACAACTGACAAAATAGGCAGGAGACTAAGTTATGGACTATATCAAAATACGATTTGGGGAAGACGCTGGGAATCTGGCCGGTCGCACGGATTCCGCGTTTGAAAGAACATTTGAGGATATGTTTCGTTCCATAAATCCCATGTTCACACTTTCCGAACGCATCTGGAAGCCCCAGATGGACATTTATGAGACCCCTGATGAAATATTTATCCTGGCGGAGATAGCGGGTGTCAGCAGGGATGACCTGGAAATAGAAATCAACAGCAAGGCTGTCAGAATTTACGGGCGCCGTGCAGAAATGCCCCGTGTGGAAAACACGACGTACAGGCTCGCTGAAATTCAATATGGTAAATTTGAACGTACGCTGTTTCTTCCGGCTCTCATTGATACGGAAAAAGTCACTGCATCCTATTCAGAAGGTTTTCTTACCATCCGGATTGCAAAACTGCCACGCGACGACAAAATATACAAAGTACCGATCACGGATTGAAAATTGTCAGTTGTCCGTGGTCCGTTGCAACTGACAACTGCCCACTGACAACTGACCACTGACAAGGAGGTATCATGACGCAGCAGCAACTTATGGAAGTCACTACTGAAAATCTGCCGGAAACACTACCGATTCTTCCTTTATTCGATGCGACTCTTTTCCCCAAAATGGCGCTGCCCCTTTATGTGATGCAGGGAGAATCTGTTCAGCTTGTTGATGAAGCCATGTCCAAAGACCGCATCATCGGACTTGTCGTATCCCGGACTACACCGTCCGATGCCCCGGGTAATACGCGCGATAACCTTTACCCGGTCGGCACAAGCGCGCTGATCCTTAAAATGGCAAAAGCTGAGGATGACAAAGCACAGTTAATGGTACAGGGGTTAAGCCGGTTCAGAATCAAAGAGTATGTCGAGGGAAAACCATATCTGCAGGCAAAGGTGGAACATTTTAAGGATGCCGGGGAAAGGGATGTGGAAACCCGTGCCATGATGTCTAATATTGCCGGGCTGTTTACCAGGATTGTCGAGCTTTCTCCCGGTCTTCCCAAGGAGATATCGGGAATGGCAAACTCAATGGAAGATCCCGGTATCCTGGCTGATATGGTGTCGTCCGCCATTAATTCCTCGGTTGAAGAAAAACAGAAAATATTGGAAATTGAGGATGTGAATGAGCGATTAAAAGAGGTTCACCAACTGGTGAACTATCAGCTTGAAATCCTTGAATTAGGCAATAAGATACAGGTTCAGGTCAAAGGAGATATGGATAAACAGCAGCGTGAGTATTATCTTCGCCAGCAATTGAAAGCCATCCGGGAAGAACTGGGGGAAAAAGATGATACCAGCGTTGAGATTGAAGAATATCGGGCAAAAATTGAGGAAAAAAACCTTCCCGAAGAAGCCCGGAAAGAAGCTGATCGTGAACTTGACCGCCTTTCCCGGATGCATCCGTCTTCTTCCGAATATACGGTGTCTTCCACCTACCTGGACTGGCTGACAGCGATTCCCTGGCATGAAAGTACCAAAGATAACTTAAATATCAAAAAGGCCAGGAAAGTCTTGGATGACGATCATTACGGACTGGAAAAACCCAAAAAACGGATCATCGAATACCTGGCTGTCCGCAAACTGAACCCGGACTCCAAAGGGCCGATCCTGTGCTTCGCGGGCCCCCCGGGAACCGGCAAAACCTCCTTGGGGCGATCCGTGGCACGGGCACTGGGCCGCAAGTTTATCCGCATTTCACTGGGGGGCGTCAGGGACGAGGCTGAAATCAGGGGGCATCGGCGGACTTATGTAGGCGCGCTTCCCGGGCGGATTATCCAGGGAATCCGGCGGGCAGAATCAAACAACCCGGTTTTCATGCTGGATGAAATTGACAAGGTGGGGAGCGATTTCCGGGGTGATCCCTCATCTGCCCTGCTGGAAGTCCTTGACCCTGAACAGAATTTTTCCTTTTCCGACCATTACCTGGACGTGCAGTTTGACCTTTCCAAAGTCATGTTTATTACAACGGCAAATATCCTGGATACCATACCGCCCGCGCTCAGGGACCGGATGGAAGTATTGCAGCTTTTAGGATATACGGAAGACGAGAAGATCAGAATCGCAAACCGTTACCTTATTCCCCGGCAGCGGAAAGAGCACGGCCTGAAAGCGGACCAGATATCTTTTACAAAAGGAACCGTAAAGCGCATCATATCTGTTTATACCCGCGAGGCCGGTCTCAGGAACCTGGAGCGGGAAATCGCGGCCATATGCCGGGGGGTCGCGACAAAAATTGCAGAAGGCGAAGCAACATCCGTTTCAGTAAAAGCGGTCAATGTGCCCGCGTATATCGGCCCGGAAAGGTTTACTTCGGAAGTTGTTGAGAGAACCTCTGTCCCTGGTGTGGCTATCGGGCTTGCCTGGACACAAACGGGCGGGGAAATCCTCTTTATCGAAGCAACAGCCATGAAGGGAAAGAAAGGACTCACCCTCACCGGCCAGCTCGGGGATGTGATGAAGGAATCCGCAAGCGCGGCCCTGAGCTTTATCCGGTCAAATGCCGAGTCCGTGGGTATTGATGAGGATTTCTTTGACAAGCATGATATTCACATACATGTCCCGGCCGGTGCCATCCCAAAGGACGGCCCCTCTGCCGGCGTGACCATGCTTACCGCGCTGACCTCCCTTCTGACTGAAAAAACAATCATAAAGAATCTTGCCATGACCGGCGAGATAACGCTGAGAGGTCAGGTTCTGCCTGTGGGTGGTATCAAGGAAAAGATGCTTGCCGCGCACCGGGCAGGGATAAAAACGGTTATCCTGCCCAAACGTAATAAGAAGGATACGGAGGAAATTCCGAAAAAAGTCCAAAAAGACATCCGTTTCCATTTTGTTGATAAAATGCAGGATGTTCTGAAACTCGCGCTTGAGAAATAAGTAGGCATTCATTGGGCTTTCTACCCGTGAATTGCCCCGGAGGGGCACTGTGACGTAGCTTGGGATTTTAATCCCAAGTGCAGGGATGACGCGCCCCGGGTGTAATTAAAAGTGTCAGGTTCAGTATGTGTCCTTGTTCCCGGACTCCGTTTGGGAACACCTGCCCGGCAAACTCTGTCTGCCATGCAAAACGGAGTTTTGCCTGCAATTGCGTTCCCAGACGGAGTTTGGGAACGAGGATGCTCACCTAACACTTTTAATTGCACCCGACGCGCCCCGGAGGGGCGCTGTGACGTAGCTTGGGATTTTAATCCCAAGTGCAGGGATGACGCGCCCCGGAGGGGCTGAACCGTCTGACCGTTACCTTCCGGGCTTGGGATTAAAATCCCAAGCTACGTTACAGTGCCCCTCCGGGGCAATTCACGCTCAGTTGAGCGACAGCCTAAGCACTGATGCCGAGGCGAAGGCTATACGGGCCCGGCATCCCGCCTCTTCATCAAGGCAGGAGTGTCATCTTTTCATCGCGGACAGGAGATATCGAATAACTCGCTTGGAATTGATAAATCCCAAGTATTTCAGGCGGATTTCTCAATCCGTCCGGAGCGGGGGATTTTCCATCTACTGAGTGTACTACTCTGATAAACAAACCATAAGAATGGGGGGAAAAATTATGAATTCAAGCATAAAAACCGGAGTATGCGTTTTGTACAGATCTATTTTCCTTTTAACTGTATTGTTTCCTTTTTTGTGTAATTGTTCGTCAAAAGCCCAGAAGCTTTCCCCCGATTTCATCCACTCCCCGACAGCCAGCAAACCGATCCCCAAATCCCCGGGCGTCAGACCCTACAGGGTCATGGGAAAGTGGTACCGGCCTTTATCAAATGCAAAGGGATTCAGCCAAAACGGCATTGCATCGTGGTATGGGGAAGATTTTCACGGTAAGAAGACCTCGAACGGTGAAGTTTTCGATATGAATAAAATATCGGCCGCACACAAAATCCTTCCCCTGGGAACATATGTGAAAGTCCGAAACACCAAGAATAATAAAGAAATCATTCTGAGAATCAATGACCGGGGGCCTTTTGTGGCTGGCAGGGTCATTGATCTTTCCAAGGCAGCGGCCCGGAAACTCGGAGTTTATGACCCTGGAACAGCCCCGGTTGAAGTTGTTGCTCTCGGTATTGCCGGGGACTCGAAAGCCCAGAACGGCCTCCCGCAATCCTTCGTTCCCGTGAATTATTATAAAGGTAACTTTACCATTCAGGTAGGAGCGTTCAGTGAACTTGAAAACGCGAAAAGATTCTGGCGAAAACTCGACCGCTCATACAAACATTCACACATCACGCCATATTATACCCACAGGGGAGGCGGGCTTCTGTACAGGGTGGCCATCGGAAAATGTTCGGATTTGGAACTGGCCGGGAAATATGAGGATATTGTGAGAAAGCGAGGGTTTAAAGATGCTTTCATGGTTGCGGAATAGTCAGTTGTCACTTGTTCAAAGCTTGTTTTAATACAGATATTGTCAGTAGATCGAAAACTTTTTGTAAACCGGTGGATTCCGGGTTAAAATCGGAAGATATTCATCTTCCGATTTTCCCCGGAATGACAGTCCGGCAGCCGGATAACATCCTGTCATTCCGGGGAAAATTAAAAAACGGATGTTTTTTAATTTTAACCCGGAATCCACTTTGCCGGGAAGTTTTCGATCTACTGATTATACAATACAAACTTTGAACGCCGGGCTTTGACTACTGAGTATCGGATAGAACCAGAAAGCATGGCAGCTTCCGAACGTAAAAAAATATCAAATCAGACCAGAAGGTGGAAAATGAAAAGATTCGTGTGTGTTGTGTGTTTGTTTTTTGTTTTCGGATGTAACTCGGTAGTCAACGGAGAAGAGATTGTGAACAGCCCTGATGAAGAATTCTCCAGATGTTTGGCAAGTAACTTTTCCGGAAAAAACATGTCCGGATCCGACATGTCCTTTGCAAAGCTTTCCGGAACCAACCTTTCCGAAGCCAATTTGTCTTTTGCAAAGCTTCACAGAGCCGACTTGTCCCAAGCAAACCTGTCCGGAGCCGATCTGTCCGAAGCCGACCTGTCCGAAGCCGACCTTTCTAAAGCAAACATTTGCGGAGCAAACATGTCCGGAACCAACCTGTCCGGAGCAAACATGTCCGGAGCCAACCTGCTCTTAGCCAGAAATCTGACTCTTAATCAGTTATCCAAAGTAAAAACCCTGTACAAAGCCAAGTTACCCCCGGAACTAAAAAAGCAGGTAAAGAAAAAATATCCTCAGCTTTTTAAGAAAGAAAAGCAATAGTTGGCATCCTTCATTTGCCGGTTCACACTTTAATGCAGAACGATTGCAAATCGTTCCGAACGACTTGAAAAGTCGTTCGGCACAAGTCAGAAAAGGTGTAAACTACTTTCAGCTTCTATGAAGGATGCCCAATAGTTGATAAGAGATTTTGTAATGACAAGTAACAAACAACTGACAACTGACAAAATAATTTTTCTGGACAGGGACGGCGTAATAAACCGTGATTCAACGGATTACATCAAAAGCCGGGCTGAATTCGAGTTTCTCCCCGGCAGTCTTGAAGCATTAAAATTCCTGAAGCTGAACGGATTCACGACGATTATCATAACCAACCAGTCAGCAGTAAACCGTAAAATGATACCCGAAGAAGAGCTTGCAGCAATCCATGCACTGATGAGGGATACAGTCAGCGCTAGCGGGGGTGAAATCAGGGATATTTTTTTCTGCCCTCACAGGCCAGAAGAAGGATGTAACTGCCGAAAGCCAAAGCCGGGGCTGATTTATCAGGCGCAAAAGCGATATCAGATTGATCTTTCCACCGCCTGCATGGTGGGAGACAGTGCAAAGGATATCGAATGTGCCCGGAGCGCGGGGTGCGGATGTGCAGTGCTGGTCAGGACAGGCAATGGCATCTCTGCTGATAAGATTCTTGCAGAAAAGAAAATAGTTCCTGACCATGTTGCGGACAATCTTTATGAAGCAGTCAGGTGGTTGCTGTAATAAAATTCCAAATCCCAAATCTCAAATCTCAATATCCAATCCAATGTCACTTTACAATTTAATGTTAATGTAGAACAATTTTTCAAATTGTTTTAATTTTAAACAATTTGATCGAACACTTTCGGTGAAATCAGAGTAGACATTTCAGATGCACATAGAAATTCATCCAGAACCCGATTTATTGAAAAAGAGTGTAAAGTAATGTATTATTAGGAGATAATGTTGTTGGCGCAAACTCAAGGATGAGTCTCTTAGCATGTCTGGCTCCTGTTCGGCAGTCACTTATCTTATCTGAAAAACGGATGCTTACTTCCCTCCGAAATAGGAGAAAAAAGATGAACAGATCATGGATACCTTGTTTATTATGTTACTTATTTCTGATTTTGATGAATATTATCATTGGTTGTGTGACACCTGCTACAAAATTAGATGGGACTATATGTTCTAATTGCAAAGGTTCTTTGAAAAAATATGTCTGCCGTATATGCCGGGGAGAAGGTGAGGTAATCACACACTATGAAGATGTCTGGAAAGCGTGTGAAAATTGCGACGGACTCGGCAGAGTTCATAATAATAACAAGGATACAAAAAAGTACGGAAGGGACAAAAAAAACGAAAAGTATGAGGATTGTTCTGTATGCAGGGGATCTGGAAAAAAAGTAAAATCAATGTTTGCACACTATGACGGACTCTTGACAGTCTTTTAAAAAAATGGACATTCAGCTTTTTACTTGTATATCAAGATATTATAA
>JAUCGG010000271.1 GCA_030378015.1 Desulfococcaceae bacterium HSG8 | reverse complement strand
AGTAAAAAATATCCGAATAAAAATACTAGTAAAATGAGACAATATATCGAAAATCTTCGTTTCAAATCTTCGGCACTATCCTTTTATAAATAAATAGCTTAACTAGTTTTCGTTCAGACACTAATTAATTGGTCAGGCACTACAGCTAACAGGGAGTTAGCTTATTGTTTGGTATTCTCTATGGAGGTTTCTTCTTTATTGAATTCGTTTTTTATTCGGGATGTCCGAATGACAGCTCACTGCACGATACAAATGCTTCCGACCGGGCGCATTTACAACCTGGGGGAGTCTCGGAGGGACGACTGAAAACAGCCCGGCAATTCATTGCCGGGCTATTTTCAATAGTCCCTCCGGGACTGAAAATCACTCCCCTGACTTGTAAATACGCCCCTTCCGACCACAAAACGGGCAGAGTTCGTTGAGAGGCCTTCGCATGATTATCTCACACACAAAGGCGCATAGCCACAAAGAAAGGCGCGTAAGAGATTAAAAACCGGGCAAGTTCTTTATAAATTGCGAAGGAGATTTACCGGATTCATTCATGTTTTTTCAGTTTATATGATCTGTAAATCGTGAGTTCAGGCATGTTTTCCTTTGCATACGCCTCCACATTCGGATGCGCGGAATGGGTGACAAATAATGGATGCACTTCTGACTTCAGATGACCCGTTACCCGCCGCACAAGTTTCCGAAACCGATCAACATCCTTTTTCCCGAGCTGGGATTTGCTCTCACCGATAACATACACTTCCCTGCCATCTCTCAGACCCTCTCCGTAGATGTTGATCTCGTCATCCTTTCCGTCTGCATAGACAATGAATCGCCTGTCCATCACCCGAATATCAATGCCTTTTTCTCTTTTCAGTATGTCCGGAAGAAAACGGATGGCCTCGTTTTCCAGAAAGTATCCGAAAGAAGTGGAAAGCCCTCCCACTTCCCTGGCCATCCTGTCCTGTTTTCCCACCACCTGACTTAATGTATCCTCGGTTCTTTTCTGAGCCTCAGCCAGTTCCTCAACGCGTATTTCGGTTCTTTTCTGAGCCTCTGCCAGTTCCTCAACGCGCCTTTCGGTTCTTTTCTGAGCCTCAGCCAGTTCCTCAACGCGCATTTCGGTTCTTTTCTGAGCCTCAGCCAGTTCTTCAACGCGCATTTCGGTTCTTTTCTGAGCCTCAGCCAACTCAAGTATCTTATCCCCTAGGACAGAAACCACATTCTCCAACCTGCGAAAATCGGTTATTGTGACCATGTCCGACACTTCTCCCCTGAGCTGATCCAAAATCTTCATCATGGGGAACTGAACTTCCGCTGGAAGTTCCCTTATCAGATTGCCATATGAAATCATGAGCGTTCCCTCCTTTGCTGTTTTTTCCTGCGATCAGGACGATTGATCCCGGCTGTATAATGAAACAGATATATCAGTTGTAATTCAGGATTGCAAGCGTTGAATTTAAGATTTTCAAATTAAGGACAAAGTCGGATGATGAAATCCGTCCGGTATTAGAAATAGCATAATAATAAGGGATCTCCAAATAAATAATAAATAATGTACCCGGTTCGGGGGCTCTGCTCGGTTCGGATTGACAAATCCGAACCCGCGGCGGGGATTTGTCAATCCCCGCGAGCAGCAGCGGGTATTTCATTTCTTGGAAAATCCCTAATAACATGCTAAGACTTCTGACTTTTGTCAGGAAACCTTCTCGTCAGCTATTGAGATATTTCGCAAAAAAAAATCTTGACATCTTATGACGGATCACTTATATTCTTTTGAGAATATGCTCATAAATGAGTCCGGTAAATAATTTTTGAGACTCCTTTAACTGTACAATTTTAACGGGAATGGGCGTTTACAAGTTGGAGTCGCTTTTATTGCCCCGCAGGGACGATTGGATTTACTGAAATACAATGAAATATTTCAGCAATCCCTACGGGACTCCCCCAACTTATAAATACGTCCAACGGGAATCGGGAATATGATATTATCAATTGCCAGCGGTAAGGGCGGAACCGGGAAAACCACTGTGGCAACCAACCTGGCAGCAGCTTTGGAATGCCCTGTCCGGCTTCTGGATTGTGATGTGGAAGAACCCAATGCCCATATCTTTCTGAAACCGGAGATTACCGAACGGGAAACCGTTACCGCGGTTGTCCCTGATGTTGATCTGTCAAAATGTGAATATTGCGGCGCATGCGGCGATATCTGTCAGTTCAGTGCAATTGTTGCCGCCGGGGAAACGGTGATGACCTTTACCGAGATGTGCCACAGTTGTAAAGGCTGTATGATGGTCTGCCCCACAGGAGCAATCAGCGAATCATCCAGAACGCTCGGAGAGATTATAAAAGGGGTTTCAGGCCAAGTCGAGCTTGTTTATGGTTCACTGAGGGTCGGTGAGGCCATGTCTCCGCCTATGATAAGAAAGGTAAAAGAGGAAGTCAGAACAGAGGGACTGACTGTGATTGATGCCCCGCCGGGGACGTCCTGCCCGGTCATTGAGTCAATCAGGAATACGGATTATGTGATCCTTGTTACAGAGCCGACACCCTTCGGGTTAAACGACTTAATGCTGGCCGCGGAAGCCGTCCGCGCCCTTGATATTCCCTTCGGAATCGTTCTGAACCGTTGTGATTCAGGGGATGACAATACCCATAGATATGCACGGGAACAGGGCATTCCCATACTGATGGAAATACCGGACAAGCGCGAGATTGCCGAAGCTTATTCCAAAGGGCATCTGATGATAGAAGCATTTCCGGAAATGAAAGTAGGGTTTAAAAATTTGATGGGTGAATGCGTGAAACGTGAAACGTGAAACGTGAAACGTGAAACGTGATGCGTGAAACGTGATGCGTGATGCGTGATGCGTGATGCGTAAGATTTTCACATTTTTCGTGAATCACATATTATATTACGAATTATGCATTACTCACTAAAAGGTTCGCTATGAATATGAAGGAATTAACAATTATCAGTGGAAAAGGGGGGACCGGAAAGACCAGTCTGGTTGCATCCTTTGCCGCTCTGGCGGAAAATAAGGTAATTGTGGATGCAGATGTGGACGCGGCAGATATGCACCTTGTTCTGGAGCCGTCTGTGAAAAGGGAAGCCGAATTCATGGGCGGGCATACAGCACAGATCCGTCCGGATATTTGCAACCAGTGCGGGGAATGCCGGGAACGCTGCCAGTTTGATGCTGTCAGCGATGATTTTGTGGTTGACAGCATTGCCTGTGAAGGGTGCGGGGTCTGTGTGCATTTCTGCCCGGCAGATGCTATTGAATTCCCCCGGAGGCTGTCTGGTAAGTGGTTTGTCTCAGAAACGCGGAACGGCCCCATGATACATGCCAGACTCGGTATTGCCGAGGAAAATTCCGGGATGCTTGTCAGCCTGTTGCGAAAGGAAGCCAGGAAACTGGCAGATAAAAAAAGGCTGGAAATGATCATCACGGATGGCCCCCCGGGAATAGGATGTCCGGTGATAGCCTCGGTAACAGGTTCGGACGCTGTTTTAATTATCACAGAACCTACCCTGTCGGGTCTGCATGACATGAAACGAGTGGGAGAACTGGCTGATTTTCTGAAGGTCCCGGCACTGCTGACGGTTAATAAATATGACCTGAATCCGGAGATAACTCGTCAGATTGAATCATTCAGCAGGGAGAATCATATAGTATTCACGGGTACTATTCCCTATGACCCGGCAGTGACATCAGCTATGGTTGCCAAGAAGAGTCTGGTTGAATTTTCAGACACCCCCGCGGCTTTGGCAATCCGTAATATATGGGAACGGGTAAGCACGTATATGCAAACATGACGATTTCAGTATGTATGTCCAATAGTAAATCTAAATCGCAAATCATATAGGAGGTATAATCATGAAACTGGCTATAACATCAGATGGCACAACCCTGTCCTCCGAAACGGACCCGCGATTCGGAAGGGCCGCGTATTTTATTCTCGCAGATCCGGACACTCTGGAATACGAGGTAATTGAGAACAGACAGAATATTAATCTTCCCCAGGGAGCCGGTATTCAGGCAGCCAGGACGATTGTCAATGCCTGCGCGGATGCACTGATTACCGGGAACTGCGGCCCCAAGGCATTCACGGTCTTGCAGAAAGCAGGTATCGAGGTTCTGCCAGGGGCCAAAGGTAAGGTTGAGGACGTGATCGAACAATATAAAAAAGGAGCATTCACGCCTGCCAAGTCAGCCAATGTTGATGGGCACTGGGTATAGTAAAAAGTTCGTAGTTCCGCCTTCAGGCGGTCTGTGACCTGATTTTCAAACATTCAGCAGATTGAAGACTTCCCGGAACCCGCTGAAAGTTTCCGATCTACTGAACATTAAAGAATAAACGGAGGATATTATGAAAATTGCAATCCCTTTGGCAGATGGAAAGCTGGCCTCGCATTTTGGTCATTGCAAGGAATTTGCCCTGATAGATATTGATGAAGAGAAAAATGAAATTAACAATAAGGAAGTACTTGTACCTCCGCCGCATGAACCCGGGGTGCTACCCAAGTGGCTCAGTGAACTGCAGGCCAATGTTGTCATTGCCGGAGGCATGGGACATCGTGCGGTAAGCCTTTTCAATGAGGCCGGAATCAGGGTCATTACCGGCGCGCCAGCCGAGGAACCGGAGGAAATTGTCCGGCAATATATGAATAACACCCTGACCACAGGAGAAAACCTCTGCGATCACTGACTAGTACAGCACTTTGTAACTGGACAGTAGAAAGTTCTTGAGTAATATATGAGTAAAGCTTTCTAACTTATTGAAATCATTTGGCCTCAAATCAGGAAATTCTGTCAGTTGGTTTCTGATTGATTAGAAGCTAACCGCAACCTCTGTATCCAATGATTTCAAGCTATTAAATAAACTTTACTCACGAATTACTAACAGAACTTTCTACTGTCCAGTTTGTAAATACGCGACCCTCTCCCGGAAAGCCGACAGGCTGATTTTGCATGACCGGCCGAGGTCATAAGGGGGTCACGGACTTCCAAAGTGCTGTACACCAAGACATAAATTCGTACACAGTTAAAAAACGCCATATGCCCGTATTAAAGGGGACTGACGGGCTTAAAAAGTGTGTACGAACTTGTGAGTTGTTGTACTATACTTGACAGTGTTCCGTTTCTTCCTTCAACTGCCGAGGAGGTTCTTCGGAACTTCATCGCTATCCGGTACGCCCGGCTATGCCATCGGGCTCTTTCTTCTTCGGAGATACCGGGTGTGAGAGGATGACTGTTCAGCAGACTGAGGGACTCCTCATAAGCCGTTTCATATGCATAACGAAGAGGCTCCGAGGAAGTCCGCTGTAACTGAATCTGCCAGTAAACAACCGGCAGAAAGAAGTAAAGGAGCCAGTCTGCTTTTTCCGCATTCAAACCGAAATGAGCGATGCTCTCTTTCACCCACAGCCACCACAGATCAATTAATGCGGCAATCTCCCGAATCTGTTTTTCCGCCTTGTCGAGACCTTTCTTACTGTCTTTTATTCCGTACTCTTCAGCTAGATCCCTCAGAGTACAGAGTATAATATAATATAAGCAGAAGCGCTTTCATAACATCCTCCGTAGCCAGAGGGCTGTTATTATCGACTGAAAACGGATGCACAGCTTTGGAAAAATTGTGCAGTTCCTCAGGGCGCATTCCCATTTTCCCGGCCATACTGCCAGAAGTGAAATACGGGAGTCTGCCATCTGTTTCAGACAATCCCGGCGTCCGGCTTTACAGCAGGGACGGGCGCATTTCCGTTTTTCCGGTAATTATGTGAGCGGATGATCCGGCCTCGGATCAGTTGCAGGATCAGATCGTTACAAATCAGATCGTTACAGGCTGACCGGGAAAATGGGAATGCGCCCGTTCCTCATGATAGCGCGACTGACCTTTCATGACAAATTCCTGTTCAGTTTTCAGTTTTTCGATAAGCAATTCTTTTGCCCTGATTTTTTCAGGATTTTTACCCGGTTTTATAAGAAGATCCGATGCAGTTACGGCTTTGAAGAGTTTTCGCTTCAGACTGGCTTTTTTGTTGGCAAAACGCACTCCCATAACTCTGACTATCTCATTAACAGCATGAAACAGGTCAGGAATTCTGCTGCATCCGATTCCGTCAGGGGCAAGTTTCGCAAGTGCCTTTGCGTTGTCACTGACCATATATACGGCATTCAGGCCCGATGCCTTCAGGACGATGAACGCTTTTTCCTTCCGGGTTTCATATGTGCGGTCTTCAGAGGGCTCTTCAGGCAGGATGTAACCGGTATTATTTTTCTCATAAGTCTCCCTGTAATGGCCTTTTCAATATCACTGACCATCCGCTGAAGGCTTGCGGGAGAGACTCCGAGATGCTTGTCAGGGCGAATGCGTTTAAAAAATTCGGAGATTGTTCCCATACCGATACCGCAACAAATTCCGAATATATAAAGGGTCGCACATACCAGGATTATAAGCCATCTCTGTCCCTCTTCCGTCTCCCACATCAGAGATTCCGGATGCTGATTTCTTCGTTCAACGGCTTTCTTATGCCTGTGAGCGCTGCTTTCGGACACTCCTGTTTCAGCAACGGCTTTTCTTAAACTTGCCTTTTTATTTTCTTGAAAAAAATTAAAAATTTTCTGATTATATAACGGATTTCGGGAGAGCACACTTTTCTGTCCCGGAGGACATCTGAAAACAGCCCGGCAATTCATTGCCGGACAGGCCCCCGCAGCCTGCGGGAGTCCCGGAGGAACGACTGATTCGGTCGTCCCTCCGGGACTCCGGGAGATGCTGATGTCTTACCCCGGCAATGAATTGCCGGGCTGTTTTCAGGTGTCTCTCCGGGACAGGAAAGTGCCGGGAAAGTGCCTCCCTAAATCCGTTATAATCAGAAAATTTTTATACACTTCATTCGCAGGCTCATGCTTCTCACCTTGTTACTGATTAGGGATCTCCCATAAAATAAACTACCCAGTTAAAGGCTTAATGATGACATCCCATTTAGGCAATAAACTTGAACGTTCAATTCTTTTTTCGTAGGGTTTCATTTCTTTTTTTGTAAGACAGATT
>JAUCGG010000270.1 GCA_030378015.1 Desulfococcaceae bacterium HSG8 | reverse complement strand
CCTTCCGCCCTGCGTGAAGGCTCCATGACTTTTCCGATCCCCCGTTTCCGCTGCTCTTGGAAATTCTAATATGCTGTTTTTAAAAGAATTTTTTGTTTTTAAAATCGGTATTTCAATCATTTACTATCACAATATTGTGGTAGTAAAACTAGTGAAATTGTGCCGACACAATATATTGCGATAGTAAAAGTTATTAAAACCACTATATGTTGTATTTAGCTGTTATCGCTTAGTTTTAATTTCCGAGTGACCTCGTCAGCTCGTCAGCCGGACACCCGCTTCGATATCAATGATTAGGTATTTCCCCAAAATTAATATACCCGGTATCTTGCTCTTGCTTGATAAAGAGCAAGATAAAGAGCAAGATTAAAATTAAGGTCAGACGGCGTGGGTAGATTATTTATTGGGAAATCCCTTACTGGATATTTAAACTGGAAGGCCATTATCTGAACGGATTGTATGGTGTGACTAGTACAGCACTTCGTAAATTCGTGACCCTGCAAGGCCGGACTTGCCAGTCCGGCTGGAGCAAAAAGAGAGATCACGGACTTTCAAAGTGCTGTACTAGCGACCTGGGCGATGACCCTGCGGAAGACTGGTTCCTGTTCGCGGCGAAAATGACCTTCAGCTTTTAAGAATCAGACCGCCCGGAAAGAAAGCACTTTCAGCTTCTCACAGGAAGGAGGTGATGAAAAATGTGAAAAAAGGATGCGTAGCCCCTGGTCAGCCGGAAATTATCGGTCTGATGCTGATTACAACTCTGATGGTAGCAAAAAAGGAGAAAAAATGAAAAGACTTATTGTCGGGTTGCTCGCTATGATGGCGTTTTCTTCAACGGCATTCGCCGATGTCATCATTATCGCAAACAAGAATGTGCCTGAAAACACCCTGAGCAGGAAGGAGATAAAGGAAATCTTTCTCGGCAAAAGAGTGCAGTGGGGCGACCACAGCAGGATACATGTCGCGACGGTCAGGGATGTCGGAATTCACAAAATGTTTCTGAAGCAGTATCTGAACAAATCCCGCGCCAAGTGGAAGAGTTATTGGAAGAGAATGGTTTTCACCAGCAGGGGTGTGCCGCCCAGGTCTGTTAATACGGAGGCGGAGCTAATCGCATATGTTACGGAAACAGAAGGGGCCGTCGGATATGTTTTATCCGAGAGGATTCAGGAAGAATCCCAAGCCGCTGGAAGGCCACTACATAAACGGACTGGACGGAGTGACCAGCGATCTGGGTAATGATCCTTCGGAAGACTGGTTCCTATTCGCGGCTAAAATGACCTTCAGCTTTTAAGAATCAGACAGCGCTGCGCTCGGATAAGGGGAATCCGCGCCCTTCCAGAAAAAGGAGCCAAACATGAGCGCAGGAAAAACTGCTGCTTGCAATAAGCCCGCTGGTGATATTCAGCAGATGGAAAAAGTTCGTAGTTCCGCCTTCAGGCGGCTTTTTAAAATCAGATAGTTAACATCATAGACAGGCCGCCTGAAGGCGGTACTACGAACTTTTTCAGAAGTTTCACGCTGAAGCCGCTACTCTCGCAAAGCAAGACTTCGGCGTGAGTTCAGTCGAACGCTTTGCACTCCGCATTCGGAAATTTTTTCTGTACAACCCCGGTTCTAAATCGGCAATTTTTTACGCAGGCTGAAACATGGTCTGTATATATCAGGAAAACCTTTCACTCCCTAAAAGTGTCTGAATATCAATAATCACAAACACATCATCCTGTGTCCGGGCTATTTTAAAAGCAGTGCTCATATCGCTGAAGCAGTCCGACGGGAGGTCTTTAATATCGCTCCGCCTGATATGTCTTACTTCAGATACTGAATCAACGATCATACCCACTGGTATTTTCCCGTCTTTTTCATTGATTTCAACGATAATGATACAATTCCGATCCGTATTCCGCACACTTCCCACGCCTAACTTTTGTCCCAGGTCAGAAACCGGGATAATTTTGTCCCTGAGATTGATAACCCCTTTCAAATAGTCAGGTGTGTCAGGCATGAGGTTTACGGGGATCATTCCCGTGATTTCCCTGACAGATGAGAGACTGATGCCGTAGCTGCTCCCCTGTAAATTAAAAAGCAGATACTTTCGGATTTCCCTTTTCTTTTTTTCAAGGGCTTCGTTAAGCCGGATAATTTCTTCCGCGGCCTGTTTCCGCTCTGTTTCGTCATATAATACCGTGAGAATGCAGGACTCATTTTCAAAAGTCAGGAAGCGGCTGAATATTCTGACGGCAAAGGGAGTGCCGTCTGTTTTATTTCCCTGCACCTCGAAATCATTTAAAAACCCGTTTTTTTCCAAGGCATCCAGCACTCTCTTCCTGTCAAGATCACTTTTATAGAAAAGGTCAAGAGCCTTCTGACCGATCAGATATTCTCTGTCCCGTCCGACAAGCAAAGCGCACTGGTCATTGAGATATAATGCCTTGCTGTCGGAAATCCGTGTTACGAGAATCGGTATGGGCACTGTATTGAGGATGACATCTGACATCTCTTGAAAAGTATTGGCCTTGTCGAGCAATTCCTTCCCCACCTCGTCAGCATGATCGGCGGACATTTCCATGAGCATTTCCAGGTCGCTTTTTTCTTCCGCCAGCACCCTGTTCTGCTCTTTCAGCGCAGCGATTTCCTTTTCGAGGCGTTCCACGCGTTCAACCAGTAGTTCTTCGGTTTCCATATCAATTCAACACGTCTCTTATGGTTATGGCAATCTCTTTAAGAGAAAACGGCTTGGTAAGCAATGCCTTCACCCCTGTTTTCAAAATATCTTCTTTTCTGATGGCAATGTCGTCCCCGGTGCAGAGGATTATCGGGATATCCGGCCTTATTTTCAAGAGTTTCGAGGCAAGTTTGTCGCCAGTCATTTTCGGCATGGTCATATCGGTAATAATCAGGTCGTATGCAGTCGGATCAGATCGGAAAATATTCCGGGCCTCCGTCGTATCCATGGCCGCGGTCACTTTATATCCCAAGGATAGCAAAAGTCTTTTTGCCATCTTTATGATAAACAGATCGTCATCAATTAACAGTATATGTTCCGAGCCGGTGGTATTTCCCTGGCTTTGCATGGTTTCGGATGGCTGCTGCTCCCGCGCCATGGGAAGATAAACCCTGAAAATGGTTCCTTTGCCGGGTTTGCTGTGGACAATAATCGCGCCCTCGTGATTTTTAACAATGCCGTGGATCACGGATAGTCCCAGTCCTGTCCCTTCTCCCACTGCCTTGGTGGTAAAAAACGGATCGAAAATCCGCTTCTGAACATCGGCAGTCATTCCGCACCCGGTATCGCTGACCGTCAGACACGCGTAGAGACCATGTTTTATATCCGGATATAAGGCAGTAAATCGCTCGTTAATTCGTACATCGGCCAATTCCACGCTGAGTGTGCCGCCTTCCTCACGCATGGCGTCTTTTGCATTGGTACACAGGTTCATCAGCACCTGGTGAATCTGGGTGGGGTCCGCAAAAACATGTGCATTGGTTCTGATATCTTCCCGGATAATGATGGTTGCCGGCAGGGATGATCTTAACAATCGGACGGTTTCCTTGATGATGGGTCTGAATTGAACCGATCTGAATTCATGTTCCGTCTGCTGGCTGAAGGTGAGTATCCGGCGTACCAGATCCCTGGAGCGAGTGCAGCCTGACAATATTTCTTCCAGGTAGTTATAAATCCGTGTGTTTTTTCCGGACAGGCCCGATGCCATTTCCGCATAGCCCATGATACCCGCGAGAATATTATTAAAATCATGGGCAATGCCCCCTGCCAGCGTACCGATGGCCTCCATTTTCTGAGATTGCCGCAACTGTTTTTCCATGATCCTGCGTTCGGTGATATCACGAAGGATAACCAGGAGGCAGTCTTCTTCGCCGAAAGCCATCTTTTCGATATAAAATTCCGCCCACAGGTCAGTGCCCCGGCCGTTATTTATTTTCAGTTCCGTGCCTTTTACACGCCCCTGCCGGGCAATGGTATCCAGCAATATCAGCCGGTCATCAGGATCATAAAATTCCGTTGTCTTGCGGCCGATCAGGGATTCAGGTGACTGGTTGAGCAAGGAGCCGGCAGGCATGTTGGCATACAGGATCACGCCGTCGGATGCTCGTGAAATAAAAATCGGTAAGGGAATCGTCTCGGTGATTAACCGAAATTTTTTTTCACTGTCCCGAACGGTGACATTGATTTTTTCCAGCAGATCCGACTCCATGCCATCGGAATGACCGGTGGCGGCTTCCAGCAGCAGCCTGAGATCGTTCACCTCCTGCCGAAGATTTTCGTTCTCCCTGATCAGAGCTTGCCTGGTTTTTTCTTCCATGATATTATCGGCCGGGGTTAAGGGATTTCCCAAGAAATAAAATACCAGCTACTGCTCTCTGCTCGCGGGGGATTGACAAATCCCACGCCCGGGTTCGGATTTGTCAATCGTCCGACTGAACTCACACCGAACCGAGCAGGAGAGGAGGCCGTTTTCCCGAACCGGGTATATTATTTATTATTTATTCGGAGTTCCTTCCCTTCCCTTCCCTTCCCTTCGACAAGCTCAGGGAACGGGGAACGGTAAGAGTAACCGTGCCAAGAATAACCGCGCCCTGAGCTTGTCGAAGGGCAAAAAGCGGACAAAGAAAATTAACTGAAAGGATTAAGGGTTAAGGGTTAAGGGTTAAGAAATCGCCTGATCTAATCATCAAATTTCAGTTCCATGCCCGGCATGAGTTTCGACAGCCCCCTGATGGATCTTTCCTGCCACGTATATTTTTTCGAGCAACTAACCGCCATTTTGCTGGCCCCCTTCTTCCGGGCTTTAATGATCAGACCTGACCCGATGGTCGTGATTCCCGAACTGTTGAGGAATTCAAGTTGCCGGATATCCAGAGTAATGGTTTCCGGGGCCTCGTCAGTCACCTTTTCAAATAATTCTGCAATGGGCCGGTATCCCTCTTTTCCCCTCAGATCAAGGGTCCCTTCACATGAAATCGTTCCGGTGGCTGCATCATATGCCACACGATATTCACCTTTTTCGCCTGTTACCTGCATTCCGTAGTCCTCCCTATGATCGTGTATTTCTTACAACAGAAAGTCGGAGCATTGTCGTGACTGTCTGAATTCCCATATCTTCATCGGTTTTAAATTCCCATGCCGGCTCGGCCCCGTAATCAAGGATCATGGTCAGGAACCCCATGCGGGATTCGTCGCTCTCCTCAGAGGCATTTTTTTCCATCTGCTCAATATAGAGTTCATCCGGATCATTATCAAGTATTTTTCGGATAAAATTTTTGAAATCCCCGGCATCTTCATTCCGGACACTGTTGGTCACATAGAAATGAAGCTCTTCGTCAGACAGGCATAAGGCAATCCGTATCAGGAAATCCGGCTCATAACTGAACTTCACCGCATTGCCGATCAGTTCTCCTGCAATATAACGGACCGCATCTTTCATTTCGGTTCTGCCTTCCTGATCTTTTGAAGGAAAAAATTTCCCCCAGAAGTTCGACAAAAAAGAGGCCGACAAAGCCCCGCTTTCCCAGAGTTCATCAATGTTCATTAAAGCGGCCCTGAATTGCAGGGTCATGTGTTCCTGGCCGGGGTTCATTTCCATGTAGTTCCCGAATATTTCGTTTTTGTCAGACATAATTCCTCCCTCTCTCAGTTATTGCGCTTGATGACAACAAGCGTGACATCATCCGGCTTTTTATAAGGCTCCAATGCGGTCATCACATCCGCATGTATTTCTGACACCGGACAATGCCCTGATTTTTCAATAATTTTCACAAGACGTTCGTTTCCGAAAAGGTCGCCGCCCTCACCCCGTGCTTCCGTAACACCGTCCGTAAAAAGAACCATACAGTCCCCGGGACTCAGTTTCAGCGACTCTGTGGGCAGCATATCCGATATATCCTCTTCCATCCCGATCCACATGCCGTTGGTTTCGATTTCATCTACTTTCCCGGTTTCCGCACGCCATATCAGTATATCCTCATGCAGGCCCGAAAAAATAAAGTCGCCGTCGGTCCCGCCGGCCAGGACAACAATTGTCATGTGTTTGGATTCATGCATCTTTTCGATGTTCTGATATATGGTCCGGTTGATTATGGTCAGCAACTGGGACGGGGGCACCCCGGGGTTGTCCAGAAGTACGGTATGGATGGCTGTCTGCGCCATCATCATCACCAGGCCCGCGGGAACGCCGTGACCGGAGACATCCCCTATAACGATCCACTCATATCCGCCCGCGGAGATGACATCATAATAATCCCCGCCCACTTCATCAGCCGGATCAAGACTGGCGATGATATCATATCCTTCAATTTCCGGTCGTTCGGGCAGCAGCACGGTCTGGATTTTTTTGGCAAGTTCCATCTCCCCCCATATTTCATCCATGGCCCTTTGCAGCTTCTCATTGGTCTCGACCATGGGCCGGGTGACTGCCCGCTCAATCAGAAAGAAGATAAGTAGCACGGAAAGACCGATTACCACGAATGAAATCACCGCATTGATGTTATTTCTTGTTTTTGCGGACCTGTTTACGGACCCTATCTTCCGAGAAAGCTCGTTACTGACCATCTCGGAAAAACTGTCAAGATTTTCAGCCAGTCTGTTTTTTTCTTCTCCCAGGCTGTTCACAATCCGGGCGTTCCCTGCTTTCTCCAGGAACTCATCGTCTTCGCTCATCCTGACATAGATCACGCTTGCGGAATCGGTGTAATCCTTCAGCTTGCGTAAAAAATTATCAATCTCGGATCGGGTTTGCGTGCCGATGCCGCTAAGTTCGCCCAGTTTTCCAAGAATCGCCGCAATTTCCCCGGATGCTTCCATCGCATGTTCGATGGCGTCGAGGTCGTCCATGAAAACCACGTCTTCATAAAATTTTGACTGCTGGTCAAAGGATGTTTTCGCGGCCTGTACCAGTTCCGTGGAAGTTACGGCAAATTCGGAGATATCCGGAATCTGCGCCTGGATTTTCTTCATGCTCTGGTAGCTGAAAACTATCAGGGCAACTGACAAAATTACCAGAGGACTTATTGCAAGCAACAGTTTTTTTCCTGCGGTCATGTTTATCTCCCTTTCTTGAAACGGCGCCCGGGTTCCTCAGCCGCGCAATTCACC
>JAUCGG010000269.1 GCA_030378015.1 Desulfococcaceae bacterium HSG8 | reverse complement strand
GTCCGGAACATTGCAGAAATACTGAATATAACGGTTCTCCCTGACCTGACTCACAATCTGACGGTCGCTGAGATGCCGGAGTTTCTGAACAATGAGAACTCCCGGGACGATACGGAGAGACACACCGGGACGCCCTTCCGCATCATTGTAAAACGGGGTCAGTCTGTCCGTAATTTCCTGCCACGGAATGATCCTGCGCAGGATGACAAGTTCGTTTGTCTGATCGGTGATATTTTTTCCCACCCATTCCGGCGGGAAAGATTCCTTAAAAATTTTTTCAATCATTTTTATGTCTCCCTGTCACAATTTTGTCAGAAATTTCACAGGAGGCTCTCAGAGCCTCTCAGATCGCAGGCTGGAAAATGCCATACAACAGCATGAAAGTCAAGGGAAAAGAGAAATTCAGCAGATACTATTTATATCTATGAGCTACGATTTTTGTCCGGTCGTAAATCTGAAATAGTAAGGGAGCATTCCCAAAAAACAGGTTAAATGTACAGATCATAAAATTCAATATGTTACTCGTTCCCAGGCTCTGCATAGGCAGAGCCTGGGAACGAGAATTTCTTACTTTTTAGGAATGCGCCTAACAGGATTCATAAGGAGGGATTAAACGCTCATGAAAAAGCCGGGTTTCCATTTAGGAAACCCGGCTTTTCAGAATGTATAATATCAGTTAGTTACCTTCAGGGAAGAGGGGTTCACCGAAATGCTCGCTTGGGATTGACAAATCCCAGGCATTTCCGACGGATTTGGCAATCGTCCGACTGAACTCACGCCGAAGGCAGCATTCAGGGGGATTTTGCTTATGCGGCAAAGCGAAAAGCCTTGTCAGTGACATCCCGGATTTCACCGGGGGTAAACGGTTTGGGCAGGTAATCAATGGCCCCTGTTCTTGCGGTTTCCACAGCCGTTTCTATGCTTGCGTACCCGGTGATAATAATAACCCCCGGGTTTTTATCTCTGACAGTCTCAAGAAGTTCCAGCCCGCTCACCCCGGGAATCCTGAGATCAAGCAGGACAACCTTATATTGCATATCCACGCTGCCCCTCAATTCATCCGGAGGTAAAGGGTTTGGAAATGTAATCCAAGGCTCCCATCGGATGGCCTGACGGCTGTATCAGTGGAAGCATAGGCCGTCATCATCAGTGCCTTGGTAAGGGGCCACTGGTTTTTAACCATCTTCAGCAGTTCAAGACCGTTCATTCCCGGCATGTGGCCCAAACGAAGATATCATGAGCCAATTCTGAAAATACCGATGGAAGGAGTGCAAAAATTAAGCGAAGCTGTTTTTTGCATCTGTCGCCGGAGGCTTGGACAGTCTGACAGGCCATGCCTTTTCCAGCACAGGCAAAAAATCGCTCCGCTTATTTTTGCACTCCTTCCGAATTTTGCTCCGGTGATATTAATATTACTTTGTCATCTTTATAACCATAAAGCCGCTGCTCATACGTCTTATAAACATATTAACAGCCTCGCCTGTTTTCACTTTCCCAATGGCATCGGTATAATCTTCCACCGTTTTTATGGTCTTATGGTTGACTTCTTTTATGATATCCCCGGTCATAATCCCGGCTTTTTCCCCTTTGCTTCCTGCTTCTACACCAGCCACAATAACGCCTTCGGATTCCTTTATATTGAAACGCCGGGTGACTTCCGGGGTCAGTTTTGAGACGCGGATGCCCAGTTCATCTTTATGCTCCTTTTTCTTACTTCCAGAAGCAAGTTTGTCATCTTCGCGTTTCGCAATTTCTACCCTGAAGGTTTTTTCCTGGCCGCCGCGCAATACCTTGATTGTAGCGATTTCACCGACACCGATATCTGCAATGGCTCTGGTAAGCTCCCGTGTTGTCTTAATATTTTTGCCGTTAACCCCGAGAATAATATCTTTTGCCCTGATCCCCGCTTTATCCGCAGGATCACCCTCGAAAACCTCTGTCACCAACACGCCTTCTTTGTTTTCTATCCCGTAGTATTCGGCCAGTTCGCTGCTGAGGTCCTGGATTCCCACGCCAAGCCATCCGCGGGTAACTTCGCCGTGACTTTTCAACTGGTCAACAATTCCTTTGGCAAGACTGACGGGGATGGCAAATCCGATCCCCTGGCCGCTGGCAACAATGGCTGTATTGATTCCGACCACTTCCCCTTTCATATTAAGCAGGGGTCCCCCGCTGTTTCCAGGGTTGATGGAAGCATCTGTCTGGATGAAATCATCATAAGGACCTGAGCCGATAACCCGGCCTTTTGCACTGACAATACCTGCTGTCACAGTATGTTCCAGGCCAAAAGGATTTCCGATTGCCACAACCCACTGCCCCACTTTCAGCGCATCTGAATCCCCCAGCTTTACAGAAGGGAAATTGCTCCCTGATTTTACCTTGATCAGTGCCAGATCAGTATTCGGATCACGCCCTACAATTTCAGCCTCATACTCATCACCGTTCTTCAGCTTGACCTCAATCTCATCGGCATCTTCAATCACATGGTTGTTTGTTACGATATAGCCGTCCTCGTTAATTATGAATCCCGACCCCAGGCTTCGCTGTTTGAAATCCCTCTGCTGCTCATCACCGAAGAATTTTTTGAAAAAATCCTGGAAGGGATCATTATCCCTGAAGGGGCCTCCTCCGAAATGGCGAAATACCCTGCCTCCGCCTTTGACGGTTTTTACAGTCCGGATATTGACGACCGCGGGGCTGGCCATTTCTGCAAGCCCGCTGAAACTCTCAGGTACCAGATAGGATCGGGCTTCTGCACAGGGAATCGAATAAAAATCTGAAAGCCACAGAAATCCGACCATAATGAAAACAATAGCGATCACCGTTTTCCGTTTTGCAACCGTGTTCAGTTGAATGTTCATTAGCACTCCTTTGATTCTGATTTTAATTTTCGGCGTCTGGTATGATACCATGTAGGGTGGGTGGAGCGAAGCGGAACCCACCGAATAACCATAAACAACAAAAGGTGGGTTCTGCTTCGCTCCACCCACCCTACATATAATTACCGGATGTTTTCTGATTTAACCCGGGATCACTGCTGATTATCCTTTTTCTCTGACATAAAGTATTCTCAGATCATAAAGAATGTTTTTCAGCATGTTTTCTTCATCTTTTGTCAGATTCCCACGGGTCTTTTCCTCCAGCATCCCTAATATGTCTATTGTCTGTTTTGCCATAGTCAGATTCTTGCTTTCTTCACCTGTGGCAGGATCTTCCAGTAATCCCAGTTGCACAAAGACAGAAGAATTCAAAGAAAAGATAAAGGTTGAAAAATTAATCTCGGGCAGTCGGAGTTCTGGTTCCTGTTCTCCCGATGCTTTGCTTCCCCCTGTCTCGGTTTCCGGAGATGTGTTGCTGTCATCATTGCTTTCTTCATCACTTCCTTCGGCAAACTTTTTCCGATCTTTTACGGTAAAATCCTTTTTTTCCTCTTCTGACATAAATAACCTCCGTTGTTATGCTCATTTGCTACTGACAAATGAGCATTGCTATCAGCAGATCAGAAATGCAGCAAGCCGGATTTTGTTTTTTTGCAAACAAAGTTTGCCGGCAAGTGCGTTCTCAAACCGGATTTTCTGACTGAGGTTTGTAGTTCCGCCTTCAGGCGGTGTCACGCCGCCTGAAGGCGGAACTACAAACCGGCCCGGGTATATTCTTTTCTGGAAATCACCTAAGGCCTGCGTTCCCAAACCGGAGTTTGGGAACAAAATTTTCTATCTGCTGACTAAAATTTACAGTTCAAGAGGTGTTACAGAACTGATAAGCTCCAGATTTCGCATTTTCTTGATTACTTCATCGGGTATAGGTGTATCTGTCCTGATATATATAATGCTGGTATCTCTTTCCTCTTCCTCACCCACCTGCATCTGGCCGATATTAATTTTGTACTCACCGAGAATGGAACCGATGCTGCCGATAGCCCCGGGCTGGTTGAGATTATGAATGATCGCTGAATGGCCCTGGGGAATCATTTCAAGCCGGAATTCATTGATTTTCACAACCATGGGATCATGCTTGCCCAGTATGGTTCCGGATACGGTATTTGTCGTTTCCTGGGTGATTGCCCGAACCGTAATCAGGCTCATATAATCCTCGGAAGCGGGGCTGACGGTTTCCGTAACCTTTATGCCTCTTTCCTTTGCTATGACCGAAGCGTTCACAGAATTCACAGCATCCTTGATCATAGGAGTAAGGATTCCCTTTAAAACAGCGGTTGATACCGGGGACAGATCCAGCCCCTGGAAATCGCCGCTGTATTCAATGGCAACTTCTTTCAGCGGGCCTTTGGCAAGCTGTGCATGCAGACAGCCCATACGATCTGCAAGGGTCAGGAAGGGATTCAGTTTTTTCAGGAGTTCGCCGGTCACGGAGGGGACATTTACTGCATTGATAATAGTATCGTTCTTCAGATACTGGATTATCTGGTCCGCCACTGCAACTGCCACATTGGTCTGAGCTTCACGGGTAGATGCCCCGAGATGCGGTGTGCAGATCACTTCCTCCATTTCGATCAGCGGGGTAAGGCCCGGAGGCTCGGTTTCAAAAACATCCAGCGCGGCTCTTGCGACTTTCTCGGATTTTATGGCCTCATAAAGATCATCTTCATTTACAATACCGCCCCGGGCACAGTTAATAATCATGACTCCGTCTTTCATCTTTGCAAAAGCATCTTTGTCAAGAAGGCCCATGGTGGTTTTGAGCTTGGGAACATGCACTGTTATGTAATCCGCTCTCTGGTATAATTCCTCCAGCGAGACACTTTCAAAGCCCGCCTTTTCTATGCGTTCGGCTGTGACATAAGGGTCATGAACAATCACCTGCATTTTCAGGCCCCTGGCACGATCTGCAACAATGGAGCCGATTTTGCCGAAACCGAATACTCCCAGCACCTTGTTAAAAACCTCTCTCCCTTGGAGCAGCTTTTTATCCCATCGCCCGGCCTTCAGAGAAGAAGTTCCCCGCGGGATATTTCGCGTCAGGGAAAGCATCATGGCAATAGCATGTTCTGCCGTGGTGACAACATTTCCCTCCGGGGTGTTCATGACAACGATACCCCGCTTGGTCGCAGCCGGGATATCCACATTATCCAGTCCGATTCCTGCTCGGCCCACAACTTTCAACTGAGATGCTGCTTCCAGGATATCTTCCGTTACCTTGGTGGCACTTCGGATGACCAGGGCATTATAGTCCCCGATAATACCCCTGAGTTCTTCCGGAGACAGACCTGTTTTCACATCAACATCAATCCCCTCCTCATCCTGAAACATCCGAATACCGATTTCGCCGAGATTATCACTGACTAAGACTTTCATTTAAATTAATTCTTTCTCCGTTTTATGATTTATGATTTACGATTTATGATTTATGATTTACGATTTACGATTGGACACTAATCGCAAATCGTAAATCTGAAATCGTAAATCGTAAATCGCTTAAGACCACATTTTTTCAGGCGGTCTTCGTTCCGGAACATAATCATGAGGGATTTTTTCTTCATTCCATTCTTCTGACACATAAAGGTTGCAATAACAACTGCCATATTCTTCAACATCCGGGGTCCGATAGACGCACGGACATATGATATCCTTATCCTTATCCCGGTCTTCTGATGCCAGTCTGCAGGGACAGGCCATGTATCCGTAACGCTCCTTATTAGTCAGCAGCGCTGCTAACAGTTCAGAAACCCTGTCTTTGTCCTTGCTGAAAAAATACCCCTTTTCTTCCTGGGTTTTCTTCAACATTTCATAAAGCTTTTCAATTTCCATTACAGTCCCAGCGCCTCCTTTATAGCCTTTTCCTTATATCCTACAATCACTGTCTCACCTATAATAACGGTGGGAAAGGAGCATCTCGGATTATACTTCTTAACATCCTCCAATATGGCTTTCCGCTCTTCTCCTTTCAACAGATCAACATCCGTAAATTCGTATTTGATCGTGCAGTCTGATAGGAGCTTTTTGGCAGCTTTGCAGTGACTGCATGTACTCAGAGAGTAAATCTGAACACCTGGCTGTGACATATCTTTATCCTTTCATTTCAAACAAATTCCAAATTTCAAGCACCAAATTTCAAGGGCATCCTTCATTTGTCAGTTTACACTTTAATGCAGAACGATTTTTCAAATCGTTTTAACAATTTGAAAAATTGTTCCACAGCAAAAAAAAGTGTAAACTACTTTTCAGCTTTTATGTAAGGATGCCATTTCAAGCACCAAATTTCAAACAAATCCCAAATTCAGTAGATCGAAAACTTCTGCAAACAGTGGATTCCGGGTTAAAACCGGAAAACATCCGTTTTCCGATTTTCCCCGGAATGACAGTATGTTAAATCGTCATTCCTGGGAAAATTAAAAAACGGATGTTTTTTAATTTTAACCCGGAATCCACTGTTCGGAAAAACTTTTCGATCTACTGAATTTGTCATTTATTTGTGATTTGTAATTTGTCATTTCAATTTTTATATGGTTGGCCAAAAGGAAAAAGTAATACACGATCCTATGGTTTTCAATTAAAATTTTACGACAATTTCATCAAATGTTTTCCGCCATTTGGGTGGTGAGAGTTCTTCCCCCTCCCGGAAATAGCCCACAGGAAGCAGGATAGGGACCCAGTAATTTCCAGGGATATTAAACGCTTTGCGTACACCATCATGGTCAAACCCGTCCATAGGGTGTGTGTCGAGCCCGAGGTTTTTTGCTGCAAGCATCAGGGACATGGAAAAAAATCCGGTGTTTTTACAGGCAAATGCCTGTATTTTTTCCTCGCTGGAACCATAAAGGCCGGCGCATGTATCCACAAACCATTGGTACTGATCTTCTGTCATGGAGCCTGCTTTGACCATTTCATTAAAATTTCTTTCCAGGAAGGGGTGATCTTTTTTCCAGGCATCCCTGTCTGCCAGCACGATAAGCACTACCGGGGCTTCACTGACCTTTGGCTGATTCCACGCAAGCCCTTGTAGTTGCAGTTTTTCCTGCATATCTTTTATAATCATCAGGCTCCAAGGCTGAAGATTGAACCCTGACGGGGTTTTTGCTGCTGTTTCAATCATTTGTTTTAATAACGCTTCCGATACGTCCTTTTCAGGATCGAAAAAATTTACAGCCCTTCTCTGTCCGATAACATC
>JAUCGG010000268.1 GCA_030378015.1 Desulfococcaceae bacterium HSG8 | reverse complement strand
ATTTTTCATAAAATAAAGTAGTTAAAAATTACGGATATTAAATGTCTTTTTTAAATGTCCATTTTTTTTAACAATAAAATAAAAAAGTTATGTCAATATTGCCAAAAATGTGTCAGGACCCTGTTCAGTATATAACTTTTAACAAAAAAAGAATGCACGGAGTGCCAAACTTTATCTTGTGGACGAAAATACCACATGATGAACTTGAAAAAGAGAAAATAATGACCTGGAAAAAAAACGACAGAGTTATCGCCCGCAAGAATGACGAATATGGTCTGGCAACGGTGACAGTTATCAGGCAGGGAAATATTTATGTCAAATACGATGATGACAGCAAAGATTCCTTTCCCACCGGTTCTGACGGGGTCATCGGCAGAGGCTCGGCTGAAAAAAGGAAAAAAAGTTTCCCCAAAGAGGATATTGACAAGTATCTTGCCAGGGAAAAAGATGGCGTATCCGATCATCAGAATAAGACGAATAAGACAAATATCAATGCACAGACACGGCAGCAGCAGATCAATGATGTGGCATGGAAAGCATGTGATACCTTCCGGGGAGTGGTTGACCCGAGTGAATATAAAAACTATATTCTCACGTTTCTATTTTTAAAATATCTCAGTGATTTGTGGAAAGACAAGCGTGAAGAATACATAAAAAAATTCAACGGGAATAAAAGCAGAGTGGAGCGGCGCATGGCCCGGGAGCGGTTTATCCTGCCGGAAAACAGCAGTTTTGATTATCTGTATGAAAACCGGAATGCTGACAATATCGGCGAACTGATCAATATCGCGCTGGAAAATATTGAGGAAGCCAATAAGACAAAACTGGAGGGGGTTTTCAGGAATATTGATTTCAACTCCGAGGCCAACCTGGGCAAGACCAGAGACCGGAATGCCCGCCTGAAACACCTGCTTGAAGATTTTTCCTCTCCGATTATGGATCTGCGTCCGTCAAAGACCGGGAACAATGACATTATCGGCAATACATATATGTACCTGATCTCCAATTTTGCCAGTTCAGCCGGGAAAAAGGGCGGGGAATTCTATACCCCGGACGAAGTCGCGATTCTTTTGGCTAAACTGATGCAGGCCAAAAAGGGAAACCGCATCTGTGATCCTGCCTGCGGTTCCGGGTCTTTGCTCATTCGGGCTGCGGATGAGATCGGGGGACAGAATTATTCCCTGTACGGTCAGGAAAGCAACGGGGCCACATGGGCACTTGCCCGCATGAATATGTTCCTGCACGGACGGGATCAGGCCCGCCTGGAATGGGGAGACACCCTGAGAAGCCCCATGCTCATTGAAGGCGACAAGCTGATGAAATTCGATGTGGTGGTGGCTAATCCGCCTTTTTCCCTGGACAAATGGGGCGCGGATGTTGCCGGAACCGACAAATATAAACGGTTTCACCGGGGCATTCCGCCCAAGAGCAAGGGGGATTACGCGTTTATCACCCAGATGATTGAAACAGCAATTGAAGGCAAGGGGAAGGTAGGCGTGATTGTGCCGCACGGGGTTCTGTTCCGGGGCTCGGGTGAAGGTAAAATCCGGGAAGCCATGATTGAGGAAAACTTATTTGAGGCTGTGATCGGTCTTCCGCCAAACCTGTTTTTCGGCACGGGCATCCCCGCGGCCATTCTGGTGTTCAACAAGGGGAAAAAGCATGAGGATGTGCTGTTTATAGATGCCTCACGGGAATTTGAGCAGGCAAAGAATCAGAATAAGCTGCGGGTGCAGGATATTGAAAAGATTGTGGCGACCTATCAGGCTTTTGAGACTGTGGAGAAATACGCTTACCGAGCAGTAAAGGATGAAATAAAGGAGAACGATTACAACCTGAATATTCCCCGGTATGTGGATACTTTTGAGGAAGAGGAAGAGATTGACATCGGGGAAGTGCAAAGGGAAATTGAGGGGATTGAAGTTGAATTGGTGGGGGTGCGGAAGGAAATGGCGGGGTATTTGGAGGAATTGGGATTGCAAGGATAGCTATTGGATGGACACGATGTACTTTCTGAATTTATATTATGGAATGGACTGTTACAGCCAAAAAGAAGATTCGGAAGCAGGTTGAAAAATTGCCGCCGAAGGTAAAAAAATTATTGGCCAGGCTTTTGGCAGAAATCAGAAGTTACGGGCCTGTCAGAGGAAACTGGCATAATTACAGTTCACTGGGTGGCAATCGTCACCATTGCCACCTTAAAAAAGGCCAGCCGACTTACGTGGCTGTGTGGGAAGTAACTGACAGGGAAATACGGCTTATAGAGGTGTCTTATGTTGGAACGCATGAAAAAGCCCCCTATTGAACTTAAATTCGCGGGACCGGCTCAGAACAGGGACAAGGCAATAGCTGCCTTAAAAGAACTTGGATTTACAGAGATATTCGACTATGTTCCGTGGGAAGATCTTTTTCCCGAATATACCCGGCAGGAATTGCCCGGCGTCATTCTCGCAGGTTCAAGAATCAAAGAGGGGATTACCCAGAAGCAGTTGTCCGAAATGACGGGGATACCCCGGAGACATATTTCTGAGATGGAAAACGGCAGGTGTAACATAGATATAAAAAAAGCAAAAATTCTGGCAAAAGCTTTAAATGTCGGATATAAAGTTTTTCTTTAGCGCTCGATAGTTCTGATTCTGACAGAGAACTTAAAAAACAGGATGACTATTTATTTAAACTTAAAGAGGAGTTGGAAGTGAATGGGTGATTTTCCTAACGATTGGAGAAGAGGTAAACTTAAAGAGTTCTTTGTTCTACAAAGAGGTTCTGATTTAACTAAAGATTCTGCTACTCCTGGTAAATTCCCAGTTATTTCTTCGTCTGGAATTTCATATTATCATGATGTGGCAAAAGTAAATCCTCCCGGCGTGGTTACAGGTCGAAAAGGGAGCTTGGGAAAAGTCTTTTATGTCGATGAGCCTTTTTGGCCACATGATACAACTCTTTGGGTTAATGATTTTAAAGGCAACGATCCAAAATTTGTCTGTATTTATTTGGAAAATATGCAACTCGAGAAGTGGGATGCAGCTACATCTGTCCCGACTCTTAACAGAAACAATATTCTTGGAATTATTACAAGATTTCCTCCTCTACCCGAACAAAAAAAATCTCAGAAATCCTCAGCATATGGGACAAAACCATTGAACTCACTGAAAAGCTCATACAGGCCAAAACCCGGCGTAAAAAAGGGCTGATGCAGCAGCTTTTGACGGGGAAGAAGCGGTTTGGGAAGGGGTTTAAAAAGACGAAGTTGGGGTTGATACCGAAAGATTGAGATATTTATAAACTTAAAGAAATTGGTGAATTTAAAAATGGAATAAACAAAATGTAAACTACTTTTCAGCTTTTATGAAAGATGCCTGAATTCCAATCTGCTAAAAAGAACTCCCCATTCAGAATTCCGAAATTTTGCAGAGTTCGGAACCTCATGATTTTATCTGCGTTATCTGAGAATTCTCTTGAATCCGCTCTGGCATTATGATAATTGTGTTTGAAACGTGAACGTGATGCGTGATGAATACCTGAATTTGACAGAACTATGATTCAATTAACCTGATACTTACTTAGTTAAATCAGATGTATATATTAAAAACCGTATTGATTTTTTTGTTTCTGTGGGTATCGAACCTGCCCATCAGCCTGTCCGCCCCGCCTGTAATTACGGAGGAGGGCAAGGGCAGGTACCCGATGGGATTACATCTGGATATCCTGATAGATAAAGAGGCAAAACTGACAATCAGGGATGTGATGTCGGATGAAGTCTCCCGGCAGTTTGTTCCCAGCGAATGGGAAATACCGAATCCGGGGGTTATGGGTGCATCTGTATGGGTAAAATTCCGGCTGCAGAATAATATGAAAGACAGGAAATTTATATTGGAAGTCCCTTTTCCTCCCATTGATCTGATCGAACTGTACCTGCCTTCGGAGTCGGTCAGAAAGAGCGGTGAAGGGGTTTCTTTTGATGAAAGAGAATCCGGATATCCCAATCCCATGTTTTACCTTTCTGTGAAAACCGGTGAAATGGATACTGTATATATGCGCTATTATGATGAGGGTTCCATACCGATACCGTTAATCCTGTGGGTGTCTGAGATGTTTACAGAGCACGCTGTTCAGTATCAATACGTGCTGGGTGTGTATTATGGCATTATCCTGGCCATGATCTTTTATAATCTGTTCCTTTTTCTTTCAGTAAGAGATGTCGCGTATCTGTATTATACGCTGTATGTTTCAGCATTCGGAATCTTTCAACTGGCATTCAACGGTCTGGCACAGAAGTATCTTTGGCCTTATGCATCTGTGTGGTGGTCCAATCGGCTGGTTTTTTTCTTTTTAGGCATGGGTGTATGTTCGGTAGTACAGTTCAGCAGGTCTTTTCTTCACACAAGAGATTATGCGCCGAAATCGGACAGGATACTTCTGCTTTTAATGGCCGCGGTGTCTTCAGAAGGAGTGTTACTCTTCTTTATCAGCTTTTCTTTTATCCCCCCGCTGCTTGTGGCTACATCTGCCATATGCATAGTCGCAATGTTTTCTACAGGTATCTTATGCTGGAAAAACGGATACCTTCCGGCCCGCTACTACCTGATTTCCTTTATCACGCTCATGACAGGCGGTCTTTTGTTAAGCTTCAGATATATCGGCATCATCCCCAGTAATTTTTTTACGGAAAACGGTGTGCAGATCGGTTCAGCGGCAGAGGTAATCCTTCTCTCTCTCGCGCTCGCGGACCGTATCAATGTTTTGCAGGCGGAGAAAGCAAAAGCACAAAAGGAATCGCTGGAAAATCTGGAGAAGAGGCATGAGCTTGAAATCAGGTACAGTCAGGAATTGGAGGAAAAAGTCAGGGTGCGAACCTCTGAACTGGAAAAGAATAAAGATGAACTGAAAGAAGCCTTCAGGGAGGCAGACGCGGCCAACAAGCAGGTTATGGACAGTATCCACTACGCAAAAATGATACAATCATCCCTGTTGCCTGATCCGGATGAAGTAAAGGAGCGTCTTCCGGACAGCTTCTTTATGTGGATGCCCAGGGATATTGTCGGCGGAGATATTTTCTTCACGGATTTCTTTGAGAACGGCTTTATTGTTTCGATTATTGACTGCACCGGACACGGCATTCCCGGGGCATTGATGAGCATGATCGCTTCCTCGGGCCTGAGAAGAATCATCAAAGATGAAGGATGCCATGACCCGGCTGAAATTTTGACCAGACTGAATTTTATCATTAAAACAACACTTCATCAGGACGCAAAACATGGCCTCTCCGATGATGGCATGGATGCGGCCGTATGCATGGTGAGTTGTCCGCCCCGCCTGTCGCAGCAAGCTGCGGAAACCGGGAAACTCACCTTCGCTGGAGCAAAACTGCCGCTGATTTATGTCCGCGATAACGAACTGAATATCATCAAAGGCGACAGGCAGAGCGTCGGGTACAGGCAGGCAAAACGGTCGGATATTCATTTCAAATTCACAAACCACACGCTAACTATCCGAGGAGGAATGGCCTTCTACCTGGCAACAGACGGATTCGAAGACCAAATGGGCAGCAATCCGGCCAGTCGTTTCAAGGCCACAAGCTTCGGCAGGGTGTCTTTCAGAAACCTGCTCAGAGAAGTCAGCGTACTCCCATTTGAAAAACAGCAGGAAATGCTTATCAAGGCATTTCATGCGCATAAGGGTGATATCCGAAGGCAGGATGATGTGACAGTGGTGGGGTTCGGCTGTTGAAATGGTCTTTTTGTTGTTTTGGGGCGGTGAGGCATGGCCAGAATCGGAAAGGCACTTCCGCTTTTCCGAGCGCGCCCGTTTCATCATTGTGCATCCGTCCCGCCTGTCCTTTTTCAAGGAAGGCATGAGAAAGCAGGTTTGTCGTACCCCGGAAGGGATCGGGAGCGATGGTCCATGCGGAGGAGTGCAAAAATTAAGCGAAGCGTTTTTTTGCACCCCGCAAAATATGATTTTTGCACTCCGGAAGGAAGGAATAAGGGGAAATGCTGAAACATTATCCTCATGCGTCCACGCATCTGTTTCCTGATGACACCTCCTACTTTGTCACAGGGAGCCATTTATCAGAAGCGTCCGCTGCCGAAAAGTCCAGAACTGAAATTCGGACTTGCCGGGCTTTTCCACAAACTTTATACAGAGCGCGGCAGGGATGTTCTGGCAAGACAGTTTCGGGTATCCTGATTATATAAAAACTTTGTTCTGCATGAGGCAAAGGAAGATGATTTTTAAGTTTGCAAAAAAACGCTTCGCTTAATTTTTGCACTCCTTTTGGGGAGAAGAGGACGGATAAACACTCGCAAAGCTTGCTTTGTGATTGATATCCAATAAAAGCAGAGGTATAAACACCGAAGTTGAAAGCATGATTCAAGCAAAACTGTCAGGTTCTGCCCGGATAAAGGTGAACAGATCCCCTGCTTCCGCATTTATCTCGCCGAGATGGACTTCCGGACTTACTGGCCGGAGGACGGGATTTCCGTCTTCGAGAAGTCCTTCTATGTGGAAGCAGAGGGCTTCTTCCATGTTCCGGATTGTCTCCTCAAGGGTTCTGCCGGTTGTGATGCATCCGGACAGAATTTTTTATCAGGATAATATCCTTTTAGGTTTGAGGCTGGCAGACCGGTCAGAACACGCTGATCTCCTGCGCTGTCGCAATGCCGTTTTTACGACAGAATTCCAGGGCTTCACCTGTGAACCCGCCTGCGGAAAAAAACGCGGGAACCATCTGTTTTTCCGGATGCAGTGCCGCATAAACAGCTATTTTTTCCATAAAATCCTTTATCAATGTAAGCCCGGTCGTGGTCTGGGTCTTTTTGACCTCGACTGCCATCAGCCTGCCGCAGTCCGATTCCGCCAGCACGTCCATCTCCATTTCCTTGCCGTCGGGTCTCTGAAATTTCACGCGCATTCTAACATCCGTGATATTCAGTTTTGTGTCATCCCTTACATCTGAAAAATATCGGGACGGGGAAAACCGCTTCCTGCTCCTGAACGCCGTCGCCAACTGGTATTCAGCCATCTTTCCGGTGAGATGGCTGACCATGCCCCGGAGAGATTTTTTCTCCTTTTTCAGTTTTTCCAGTTCCTCATGAAAATTTTTCCTCAGATCCGGATCTGTTTTTTTCACATTCGGCTGATAAG
>JAUCGG010000267.1 GCA_030378015.1 Desulfococcaceae bacterium HSG8 | reverse complement strand
AATAAGGAAACTCCAAATAAATAATATACACGGCTCTGCCCGGTTTCGGACTGACAAATCCGAACCCGGCGAGGATTTGTCAATCCCCGCGAGCAGCAAAGGGTATTTTATTTCCATGACCTGACGGTCACAACGAATGATGAAAGTCCGCCGCGACTCCCTTTCGTAAAGGGGCCGGGGATTTTTTATCCGGGACTTTCATCGGACAGTTTTTATAGGATTCACAGATTTCGGTGCTGAAAATTTAATTTCAGTGGATTTAAATTTTGTACCTTATTGATTTGCAAAACTGTCCGAAGTGTTGTTTCATATAAATCCCTAAAAAGAGCAAATGGTGGGTTATGCTTCGCTCCACCCCTACGTCTCCTGAGCGGGCCGATCCGCTCTATCATATAATTTATTTTATATATCTACTTGGAATTTAAAAAAAATCAAGCAAATTTTTATATGTCCGCCTGAATTTTACAGCAAAATGACTTAATCACCTGAATATTATTATTATTTATTTTTACATTAAGGTTATCAAATTCATTTCTGTAAAAGGCCCGGCAATAAGACCACTTGACCTAACTCCTTGTTTCAGCTATATTCCTAACTTGGATAAATTGGAAACAACAAATTGCAAGCACCGAATTGCAAATAAATTCAAATATATCTTACATCAGACTTTGGCAATGTTTTACAAAACGGATTCCCTAACCTCAGTAGATGGAAATTCTCCCCTTGAGGGGATATGGAGTGTAACTATCTGAAAACACATCCCCAGGCCCCTTCAAGGAGGGTTTCCATCTACTGAACCTATCAGGAATTTTTATTACAGCCGTGACAAAGAAAAATATCAGCATCCTTATTGTCGAAGATAGTAAAACCCAGGCATTGTATCTGAAAATCAGCCTTGAGCGGCAGGGCTATCAGGTTGCCGTTGCCAGAAATGGCAGGGAAGGCTTGGCACTGCTGCAGAAGCATTTTTTCCCTGTTGTAATCACGGACTGGATTATGCCCGAAATGGATGGGTTTGAATTCTGCCGGACTGTCAGACGCTGGGACTTTCCGGGCTATGTTTATATCATCCTTCTGACCACAAAAGACTCAAAAAACGATATCATTGCAGGCCTGAAAGCCGGCGCGGATGACTATCTCATCAAACCTGTGGATGAAGCGGAACTGGCTGCCCGGCTGAACACGGCAAAGCGTATCATAAAGCTTGAATATACCCTTCGGAAGCGCAGTGAAGAGGTAGCGCTGTTATCTGTCACTGATCCCCTGACCAAAGCTTATAATCGGAGGTACCTGAATAAGAATCTGCCCCTGGCGCTTCGGCACGCGTTCAGATATGAGCATCCGCTTTCCATTATCATTTGTGATATTGACTACTTTAAAAAGGTGAATGACCGATACGGCCACCAGGCCGGGGACCGGGTTTTAGAAGAATTTTCCCGATATCTCATGCAGGCTGTCCGAAAGGGAACTGACTGGGTTACAAGATACGGCGGTGAAGAATTTCTTGTTGTCCTGCCTGAAACCAATCTGAAGGGGGGCTACAGAGCGGCTGAAAGATATCGGCATCTGATTTCTAAAAAGACAATTCTGTATCAGAAAGAAAAAATAAATATCACAGCCAGTTTCGGCGTGGCATGTGCTTATCCCTCGGAAGACGGGGAGGAAGTGAAAATGGAATCCCTGATAGAAGCAGCGGACAGGTGTCTGTATCAGGCAAAGGAAGATGGAAGAAATTGCAGTGTCGGGGTGTTCGCGGGGTGAGAAATTCCCTTAAGGTATTTCCCCAAAATTAATATACCCGGTATCTTACTCTTGCTCTTATGCTCTCGCTTGATAAAGAGCAAGATTAAAATTAAGGTCAGACGGGTAGATTATTTATTGCGGGAGGTTTGCGGAAGACGCAGAACAGATAGTCAGGTTATCATGAAACTTCGGCAGGACAGGGAAAGTGCTGTACATTTTGCTTCGTTTCGGTTGCACTCACTTTATATCGTATTTACCAGAATACCCCCGCGGGGTGTACATAAAATCAAGATATGCTTCGGACGCGCTGCTTCCGATAAAAACTGTGGTAAGCATATCCGCTTCTGATTTATGAAGGTCTTTCAGGGGGACAATTGAAACATGCTGACCGTCGCGCATGGCATTCCGGACAATGCCGACCGGTGTATTACCGCTTCTGTGCTTTAAAATGATTTCCTGTGCTTTACCAAGCTGCCAGTCCCTTTTTCTGCTCCGGGGATTGAATATCACGATGACAAAATCAGCGATTGCCGCATGCTCAATCCTTTTTTCGATAATATCCCAGGGTGTTAAAAGATCACTCAGGCTGATGCAGGCAAAATCATGGGTAAGTGGGGCACCCAGGAGGGAGGCTCCGGAAGCCAAGGCGGGAATCCCAGGAACAATTTCAAGGCATAATGTGCCCGGAACCGATTTCTGACCGGGTCTGATGACCGGGATATTTTTTTGTCTGCATATTTCAAAGACAAGTCCGGCCATGGCATAAATCCCGGGATCGCCTGAGGATATGACAGCACATCGGCGACCGGAAAGTGCGGCTTCAATGGCCGCCTGAATCCGATCCACTTCCTTTTTCATGGCTGTTGCAATGATTTTTTTCCCATGTATCATATCTTTGATCAGATCCACATAGGTCGTATATCCGGCAATAACCTCTGCCTGTCCGATGACAGCCAGCGCGCGCTCTGACATATGATCAGAATGTCCGGGTCCCAGACCTACGACATACAGAAAATTTTCTTTCTGGCCAGCGCTATCGTCACATTCGGGGTTTTCTTTTTCGGCACGATCAGTGTCCCTGAATCCGATGCCAGTATTGCTGCTGCTTCGCATACGCTTCTTGCTCCTGTGTATTTTTTTGCATAATCGGACGGATTTTCAATTGTTCCGACCTGATCCAGTGTCCGGCTGTCATAAAATCTGACCGGAACACCCAGTTCACGGGCAAGGTCAGTGATCCCCTGCTCATCCTTTTTCAACTCAATGGTTGCCAGCCACCTGATACTATGAACGGAAATCCCGTGTTCTTTGCATACATCCCAGAGAAAGCCTTTCAACTCTTCCGCGGATGTCCCCCGGTTGCATCCGATGCCCGCAGACAGTGTTTTAGGTCGGAGGAAAAGGGTATTTTTTGTGTGTTCCGCAGCCTTATCATCAACGACGACTGCCGGTGTATCATCATTCCAGCTTGGTGAATCATCCAAATAAAATTCCGGTATCAGGCCGTGAAGCAGATTGTACGGATCGTGAAGCCGGATCTTTTGTTTTTTTAAAAATCCCATGTTCACGATCTTTATCGCGTCCGGATTTTCAATGACAAGGTTTTTTCTGCCTGCGATCATGTCAATTGCGGGGACTTTGTTTACGTCTGTTGCTGTGGTGATCACGGGAATTCCCCCGGTGAGACGGGCCACAGAGTGCGCAAGTTCATTGGCACCGCCGAGATGCCCTGATAACAGGGATATGGCAAATTTACCGGCATCATCAACCACGACAACTGCCGGATCTGTGGTTTTATGCCGGATATGAGGTGCGATTACCCTCACGACAATCCCGGCGGACATGAGAAAGATATGCCCGTGAAACCGGCGGAAGTGGCTGGAAACTGCTTCGGATAATCGTTTGAAGCGCATTCCTTCGATGCTGTCATCGCTGGTTTCAGATAAAAACAGGGAGCTTTGCTTTATATGCTGTAAAAGGTTCTTGGCAATGCTCAATCCCCCGGGGGTTAACGCCCATATGGCAATCTTATGCCCTGTACTCATGTTTGAAATCTTTGTCATAGAGTTTTGATTTGTACCTGATATCATCCTTTGAAGTATTGAGTGACGGACTCACAACAATCAGTGCCTGGCTTCTGATGCCTTCCCGCGCCACCGTGTCTGCCAGTTCCCTGACCGGAACAATGATGATTCTCTCTTCAGGATGAGCCACTTTTACAGCCAGTGCGCAGAGAAAATCATCTCCGTAGTTCGCTGCCAGGATATCCTGAACCTCTCGCACTTGCCCGATACTGAGGTAAACAGCCATTGAAGCGCGGTGCGATGCCAGTTTTTTCAAACTCTCGGATTCCGGAACTTTTGTCCGGCCTGACATCCGTGTAAGGATCAGTGTCTGGGTGATTTCAGGAAGTGTATATTCCAGTTTCATGGCTGCGGCCGCGGCAAACGCGGCTGTGACACCCGGGATCACCATGTAGGGAATCCCCTGTTTGTCAAGCTCGGCCATTTGCTCATAAATGGCTCCGTATAAAGAAGGGTCGCCGGTATGAAGCCGCACCACCTTTTTTCCGTTATTCACCCCGGCTGCCATGACCGCGATGATTTCATCAAGGTGGAGGGATGCGCTGTTCAGGGCTTCCGCTTCTTTTGCCCATACAAGGAGGGCTTCCGGGACCAGGGAGCCTGCATAGACGACAAGGTCTGCCTGTTGAAGTGCTCTCTGTCCTTTTACGGTGATCAGTTCAGGGTCTCCGGGGCCGGCGCCTATAAATATTACAGGGTTATTCATGTCTGACAGTTCCCTAAATAGTCAATTGTTTGAAGATTTGAGTGATTTTTGCCTCAACTTTTGCCGACGGAAAGAATAATTCACCGATTTTATGACATGGATTCATAGCGTTACTGTTTTTCGTCCAGAGTATTATCAATGGGCGTATCATTAGGTGCGAACAGCTTTGTCAAGTCCCTATTTGCTTCGGTCAGAAGCCCGTTATTTTTAATCTCCAAAATACGAATCAACTCTGTAATACGATCAATTATATTTTTGGAAATGTTATCATGCTCTTCATAAAAAAACAGATTTTTATAGAGTTCCTTGTTTGTATATTCATGAAAGATATAAAATACTACAGATTCATTTGAAATTCTTCCGAATTTAAAGCCATCAGGAACTTCTTTTGCCCCAGAAAATTTTCGATCAATGCTCAACTTATTAAAGGGGTCCTTAACATATTCAAAATTTCCACAGACTCCGATATAACATCCTTGGCAATCTTTTTGATCGAATGACAAAAAAATGTGAAAGTGGTAGTCTTGCTGAAACCAATATCTCTTGCCTATCATCAAAACATCACGCTGTCGTCTCCCAGTAATATTATCCAAATCATTTTTGACGATCCAATCTTGTCCAAATTCATCTATTTCTCCTATAGCCTTTTCTATATCGTCAGCCAATTCTTTTAACTTCTCGGCTGCCATAGCATCTTTAATTTCGACAAAATTTTTAAAAACCAGTTCAGCCAGTTCAAAGGTTTCTTTGTCTTTGGTAACGAACTTTTTGACAACCTCAAATTCACTCATCATTTCCATTATCGTTCACCTCATCTTTTTCAAAATTGTTTTCAATATAATCAATGAAATCGCTCAGAAAATATCTGAATTTCTGAGACTCGCATTTCTGATAGCAGAGTTTCAAAAATTTGCTGAATTCATAATAAGATACAGTTGCAAACTTTTTTTCTTTTATCAGCGCATTTAACTCATCTTCAGGAATGGAATATGGTGTCGGATTATTCTTATTTTTGTTCAGATAGATAACAACATATTTCTCTCCGAAAAGTTTGCTTATACAATCTTTGTATCTTTGTATCTGATCTTCCTGATCATCAGCAAAAGGTTTGTTTTCAATAATAATTGCAAACTTTTTTCCGAGCAGAAGAATGTCAATTTTCCCGTCACAATAATATTCCCGCTTCACTTCAAAATTATCATTATCAAGCGCCAGTCCTCTTTCTCTCAAAAACTCTACAAAAATTTCCACGAAAATTTCTCTCTGACCGTGTGTTCCTTCTATGTTTAAAATATCTGCTATAATGTCAGATAATTTATTTTCATCAGGGAGAATCAGATCAAATACGTTAAAATCACTTGACAAGTATCTGTCAGCCTGTCTTTTGGTTTGCTTAAAAAGCTCTGTCCTAAATGATAAGTCGTTAAAAAAATTATTCAGCTTATCTTCCAAATCTTTCATTACGCTCCCATGATAATCCTTTAATTCACTAAAGAAAATATCCAGTTTATTTCGTAATGGTTCCATAATAATAACTCTGATACAAATCTGAATTTTGCAATACAGCAGAAGATTATTTTCTCAATAATATTCTGGAGATAAACTTCGTACACCACCATTTTTTCTTTAACCAGCAAATCGCAGGGTATAGCAAGTAATGTGTCTTTGACGGCAACCTGTTTATTTGAAACCATCTCACCTCACTGAATCCATTGATATGCGGAGCATTCCGGTCGGGGAAAACATGCTTTTCGGGGCATTCCGAAAGCTTCAGCACAAATGTTTTCAATTTAAATCCGAAAATGCCAAGCGGGTAAGGCAGGGAAAACAGTTTTTCATACTTGACGTTATCGGGAAGGAATCCGATCTCCTCTTCTGTCTCCCGGCGTGCCGTTTCCCATAAAGTCTCCCCCTTTTTGCTCCCGCCACCCGGAATACTCCAAATGCCGGATCGCCGCTTCCCTAACAGTATTTTCGGTATCTGATCTTCTTCTGCAACGCAAAACAATATACCGGCACCACGATACATTATATACTTCTTTGCTAACCAGCAAATCGCAGGATATAGCAAGTAGTGTGTCTTTGACGGCAACCTGTTTATTTGAAACCATCTCACTTCACTGAATTCATAGGCATGCGGAGCATCCCGGTCGGGGAAAACATGCTTTTCGGGGCATTCCGAAAGCTTCAGCACAAATGTTTTCCATTTAAATCCGAAAATACCAAGCGGATAAGGCAGGGAAAACAGTTTTTCATACTTGACGTTATCGGGAAGGAATCCGATCTCCTCTTCTGTTTCCCGCCATGCCGTTTCCCATAAAGTCTCCCCCTTTTTGCTCCCGCCACCCGGAATACTCCAAATGCCGGATAGCCGCTTCCCTAACAGTATTTTCGGTATCTGATCTTCTTCTGCAACGCAAAACAATATACCGGCACCACGATACATTATACTCTCCTTTGCTATTTTCTCGTGAGTCGTAAGTTCTCATAAATAGCTGAAATGAAATGAATCATCCGGAAATCGCCTTAAATGCTCCTCTTAAAATCCATATCGGATTCTGACTTTTCAGCATCTGATTCCACGGCATTTTATGCCCGTAATTAATCTGCATCTGGATGATTTCCGTTTCAAATCCGAACTGTTCCAGTAACTCCAGGCTTTGGGA
>JAUCGG010000266.1 GCA_030378015.1 Desulfococcaceae bacterium HSG8 | reverse complement strand
ATCTGTCTTACAAAAAAAGAAATGAAACCCTACGAAAAAAGAATTGAACGTTCAAGTTTATTGCCTAAATGGGATGTCATCATTAAGCCTTTAACTGGGTAGTTTATTTTATGGGAGATCCCTTACTATATCTCAATAATCAGGTTTTTAATTTTCAAAAGCTCCGTTAGGAGCAATATATTTGTAGCAGAAGGAGCCTGCTCGTTTCAAAGCTCCGTAGGAGCGATACATCCGACTTTAAGAAAAAGGCTTTCGGGAGTGCAAAGCTTGCTTTGTACGGAAACACATGCATCAGGCTTTGCACAAAGCAAGCTTTGCGCTCCCGAAGGATAACCAGATGATTATCATAGAAATAAAAAATCCGCTGGAAGTGGCAAAACGGGAATCCCGGATCGCTAAAGCGTTAGGAGGACTGGCTCCGGAACTGATCAGGAGAAAAGTTGAAGAGAAAGTGGCAGAGGAGATAAAAGACAGCCTTACGGAGTTAGGCATTGAAACAGAAATTTCAGTCAAGAAAGGAAGCCTCGCTGAATCTTCTTGAAAGCAGGGATGTAATCTCGCAAAGACGCAAAATAAAAGCCGGGGCGATCATATCTGGAAAAGCCGGAGAATTATCGGTCGTATGTCAAAAAAGGTTTTATGTTGTTATATTATATTTATATGAAATCAATAAATTCAATACATCAGGAGGAATGAAATGGACAAATATGTATGTAATGTTTGTGGTTATGTTTATGATCCGGAAGTAGCTGATCCGGATAACGGCGTCAATCCTGTAACAAAGTTCGGAGACTTGCCGGATGAGTGGGAATGCCCGATATGCGGGGCTTCCAAAGATGATTTTGATAAAGAATAATCACTGATAACGTGTTTATTTACTGCCCTTTTATGCCGGAGAAAAATCTTCGGCATAAAAGGGCGTCATTTTTAATCCTGAAACGAATCAAAGGCTTTAGGCGATTTCCAACAATGAATATACCGGATTGAGGTTTGCAGTTCCGCCTTCAGGCGGTGTCACGCCGCCTGAAGGCGGAACTACAAACTGGCCCCGGATGTATTCTTTTCCGGAAATCACTTTATACCGAGGAAAGATATGAAACCTGTTGAAATTGCAAAAGAAATTTATGATGTGGGCGTGAATGACTGGAACATCAGGGATTTCCACGGCTATTCCACTCACATGGGAACAAGCTACAACGCGTTTTTAATTATAGACGAAAAGATTACGCTCATTGACACCGTAAAGAAAGATTTCGCGGATCAGTTGATAGACAATATTTCCCAGGTTGTTGACCCGAAAAAGATTGATTATGTCATCAGCAACCATACGGAAATGGATCATTCCGGCAGCCTGGCCCGGGTGATGCACAGGATAGGAGAGGATAAACCCCTGTTCTGCTCGAAAATGGGCGAAAAAAATCTTTCCCGCCACTTCCACAAAAAATGGAACTATCGCCCCGTTAAAAGCGGGGAAGAACTGAACATCGGTTCCCGGACGCTGACTTTTCTTGAAACCCGGATGCTCCACTGGCCTGACAGCATGTTTACCTATCTGAAAGAAGATAAAATCCTTTTCTCCAGCGATGCTTTCGGCCAGCATTATGCAGGGCATGAAAAATTTGACGATGTGATCGGCGATGCCATCATGCCCCATGCCAGGAAGTATTTTGCCAATATCCTTCTCCTGTATGCCCCGCTTATTCTCAAGCTGGTGGAAAAAGTTACGGAACTCGGACTGGAATTCAATATGATATGTCCCGATCATGGTATCCTGTGGCGGAAAGACCCTGCAAAAATTATCGGGGCTTATGTTGAATGGAGCAAGCAGGAAAATACCGAGAAAAAGGCGGTCATCGTTTATGACACCATGTGGCACAGCACCGAAAGGATGGCCGAAGCCATTGTGTCGGGTCTGTCAGAGGAAGGTATCAATGTCAGACCCATGAAACTCCGGGAATGGCATCGAAGTGATATTATGACGGAAGTCATGGATGCAAAAGCAGTTATCGTAGGTTCCCCCACATTGAACAACGGCCTGTTTCCCACGGTCAGCGATTTTCTGACGTACATGAAGGGGCTTAAACCGCAAAACAAGATCGGCACGGCATTCGGCTCCTACGGATGGAGCGGCGAATCCGCGAAGCTGATTCACAAAGAACTTGAAGCAATGAAGTTTGAAATGCCGGATCAGGGCCTCAGACTCCAGTATGTGCCGGATAAAGAAGGGCTGGAGCAATGCGCTGAACTTGGCAGAAAGATCGGAAAGGCGATAAACGGTTAGCGCTATGAAAATACCGATAGTCGAACTCAGCGACTGTATCCAGTGCGGCATCTGTGAAGAGGTCTGCCCTTCGGTCTTTAATCTCACAGATTTAGGCTACGTCAATATCGCGGAATTATCAGCATACCCCGAATCCGAGGTTGAAGAAGTGATCAGGAATTGCCCGACAGACTGTATCTGCTGGGAGGAATAATAAATCCCCAAGGAGTGCAAAAATTAAGCGGAGCGATTTTTTGCGCTTTGCTACAGCTACAGGAGGAGTGCAAAAAACCGCTTCGCTCTATTTTTGCACTCCTCCGGAGATCAGAAGATACGCGCATGAGGAAAAATAAAGAAAAGACAGGAAGCAGACAGCTAAAAAAGAAAGTGCTGAAACTTCTGAACCAGGAAGATATTGAAGCGATCTGCCAGTTCCCAGCAAGGCAGGTGGTGAACCCTCTTTTTTCCTTTTTTTACAGCGGAGATGATATCATAAAGTGGAGGGCTGTGACTGCAATGGGTGCTGTGGTCTCAAACCTTGCCGAAAACGATATGGAATCCGCCCGTGTGATCATGCGGCGACTCTTATGGAATCTGAATGACGAATCCGGCGGCATCGGTTGGGGATCTCCGGAAGCAATGGGCGAGATCATGGCACGGAACAAAAAACTGGCAGGGGAATACCACACGATCCTCATTTCCTATATCCGGGAGGACGGTAACTATATTGAACACGAAATCCTCCAGCGCGGGGTTCTCTGGGGACTGGGAAGACTTGCCCATGCCCGTTCCGATATTATGACAAATGCCGCGCCTTTTCTTATCCCGTACATGAAATCAGACGATCCGTACCTCCGCGGGCTTGCGGCATGGACTGCCAGCGCGCTGAATGCCGAAGTAACAAAGCCTTGGCTTGACCATCTTGCCGGTGATACGGAAAAAATTGCGATTTTTATTGATAATCAGTTGGTTGAACGATCAGTATGTGAATGCGTGATGCGTGATGCGTGATGCGTGATGCGTGAATGCGTGATGCGTGATGCGTGATGCGTGATGCGTGATGCGTGATGCGTGATGCGTGATGCGTGATGCGTGATGCGTGATGCGTGATGCGTGATGCGTGATGCGTGATGCGTGATGCGTGATGCGTGATGCGTGATGCGTAATTCGGCATCCTTCATTTTTCAGTTTACTGTCGAAAAGTTTTTCCGAACAGTGGATTCCGGTTACCGAATTTAAGATCAGGTAAAAAACATCCGTTTTTTTAATTTTTCCCGGAATGACAGCATGTTATCAGGGACGGGCACCCGTCATTCCGGGGAACTCCTATGACCTGACGGTCACAACGAATGATGAAAGTCTGCCGCGACTCCCCCTTTCGTAAAGGGGGCCGGGGGATTTTTTATCGGGACTTTCATATAAAAATCGGAAAACGGTTGCAAAAAACTTTTCGACTGATTTTGCAAATCATTCAGAACAAGTGCAAACAGGTGTAATTAAAAGTGTCAGTCCTTGTTCCCAAACTCCGTATGGGAACACACTTGCAGGCAAACTCTGTTTGCAGACGCCTGACATTTCACGCAAAACCGGAGTTTTGCGGGCAATCGCGTTCCCAAACGGAGTTTGGGAACGAGGCTAAATCACGAATCACGTATTACGAATCACGAATCACGTATTACGTATTACGTATTACGTATTACGCATTACGCATTACGAATTACAATAGGAATTTCGGAAGTGACAAAAATAGACGGACAGGATCTGAGCAGTTTTTCCATGATGGACCTTTTCCGGTCAGAGGTGGAGGTCCATGCAGCAACACTGAATGACAGTCTCCTGGCACTGGAAAGCGGTTCCGGCAGTGCTGATGATATAGAAAGCCTGATGCGGGCTGCTCATTCTATCAAGGGCGGTGCCCGGATCGTTGATCTGGACGTGGTGGTCAGGCTGGCGCATACGATGGAAGACTGCTTTGTCGCGCTCCAGAAGGGCGACGGAGCACTGAGGTCGGGTCTGACTTCCGAGCATATTGACATTCTTCTCAGGGGTGTTGATATGATGATACAGATTTCCGAAGTTTCCAGTGAAGAAATGAGCGCATGGCTGTCAGACAATCAGGAAGATATTGACAGACTGGTCAAGGCCATTTTGATTTTCAAAGAACTTCCCCAGGATGCCGGGCTGCCGAAAGAAAGGCCGGTAAGAAAAAAACCGGACCCGGTTCCGGCCGAGCCGCCTGAGCCCCTGCCGGCAGAGAGGCCGGTAACAAAGAAACCGGAGCCGATCCCGGCTCCAGAGGCCCGGCCTGAGCCTGAGCCTGAATCCCGGCCGGCAGAGATACCGGTAACAAAGAAATCAGAAGATAAAGAACCGGCCCCTGAACGCAAACCCCGGCCAGCAGAGAGATCTTTTTCGGACCGCAGACCCCATACAACCGATAAAGACCGAATGGTCAGGGTCACTGCAACAAAGATTGAAAGGCTCATGGGACTGGCCGGAGAGGTGGTGGTGAGTGCCAGATGGCTCCCGCCATTTTCAAAGTCTTTGTTAAAGCTGAAAAAAGATCATATCAGGCTTTCGGCTATCCTGGAGAAAATCCAGGAGTTATCGGACAGGGAAGAATTCGGGATGCATAACGGGGCATTTGAAAAAAAGAGGCTGAATTCCAGTGACTCCGATTTCAGAGCACCGGTTTCCGATTTTCAGAAGCTGGTGGGTGATGCCAGGAAAAAGGTGAAAGAATGCAATCACTACCTGGTTGACAGGCTGAATAAGCTTGATATGTTCACCAGTTCTTCTGAAAACCTTTCAGATCGTCTTTATCATGAGGTGATCCGGGTCCGCATGCGTCCTTTCTCTGACGGGATCAGGGCCCTTCCGCGGATTGTGCGGGATCTGGCAAGGGAACTGGACAAAAAGGTTCAGTTGAAAATCGTGGGTGAATCCACAGAAGTGGATAGGGATATCCTGGAAAAACTGGATACCCCCCTGAATCATCTGCTGCGGAATGCACTGGATCATGGTATTGAGTCTGTTGAAGAGCGTCTTGCCGCGGGAAAACCTGAGAAGGCTGCGATCACGCTGGAGGCTGCACACCGGTCAGGAATACTGATGATCACGGTTTCTGATGACGGCCGGGGCGCGGACCTGGACGAACTCAGGCAGAAGATATTGGAAAAAGGGCTTGCCAATGCGGAAATGATAGACCGGCTGACCGAACCTGAACTGATGGATTTCCTGTTCCTGCCCGGGTTTTCAACACTGGAAACTGTTTCCGAAATTTCAGGACGGGGTGTGGGGCTGGATGTGGTGCATAGTATGGTGCATGAGGTGGGCGGTGTGGTTCGCGCTACTTCCAAACCCGGCAAAGGGCTGGCGTTTAACATGGAACTCCCGCTGACGCTTTCTGTGATCCGCACGTTCCTGGTGGATATTTCCGGGGAACCTTATGCTTTCCCCCTAGCCCGTATTGACCGCTGCTTGGTGCTTTCCCGTGAGGATATCGAGACCGTTGAAGATCGTGAGTATTTCAAGCTGGATAACAAAAATGTTTCCTTGGTTGATATTCATGACGTACTGGAGGTTGGCAAAATTATAAGCCGTCAGGATGAACTGATGGTTGTAGTGATCAGTGACAGATTGCACGCTTATGGTCTTGTGGTGGATAAATTCCTGGGAGAATGCGATCTGGTTGTCCGGCCCCTGGATCCGAGACTGGGAAAAGTGCCGGACATAAGTTCGGTAGCGGTTATGCTGGACGGCTCACCTGTTCTGATTTTTGATGTGGAGGATATGGTGCGTTCTATTGACAGCCTGCTCACCGGGAAACACCGGCTGCAGAAGGTCAGGCAGTTATCGGAAGAAGAGGAAAAAGCACGTAAACATATCCTGGTGGTTGATGACTCAATCACGGTCCGTGAAATGGAACGCAAGCTGCTAGAGAGCAAAGGATACCAGGTGGATGTGGCTGTTGACGGAATGGATGCTTGGAACCTTCTGCGAATCGCTCCATATGATATGGTGGTTTCCGATATTGATATGCCCCGGATGAACGGGTTTGAACTGATCACCCAGATTAAACAGCATGAAGAACTGAAATCACTGCCTGTGATGATCGTATCCTATAAAAACAAAGAGGAAGACCGGCTTCGGGGGCTTGAGGCCGGGGCCAATTACTATCTGACTAAAAGCAGTTTTCAGGATAATTCCTTTATTAATGCTGTTATTGATCTGATCGGGGCGCCTTTGCAGGCATGAAAATATGATTAAAATCAGATAGTTGATTTAATCGATACTTTTTAAGGAATATACTTATGGCATTTAGGAAGCCGATTACTACGCTTGGAGGTTTAATTTGGTGGAATAATATTAAACAAAATGAATATTTTATAATGCAAGAACACAAAGTGGGTTTGCCTATATGGCCATATAAATATCGGATTACAACGCGAGAAAATAGAATGGAAATAGCAAATTCAAATGATTTTGAGGAAATTTTAATGGATTGGAAATATTTAGAAAAGTACGCTATCCCACAACTTGACGAAGCAATTGATATAGGTAAATCAATTAAAAATATTGATCTTTTAAGTGTCATTGCTAAAACTATCAAATATTTACCATAACTTTTTATTATGAAAACTCAATTAGTTGTTTTAGTTCATGGTTATTGTAAGAATTCTGATGATATGGCTTTTTTAAATAATGGTCTTAAAAATAGAAACTATGACACTTTTTCTGCGACATTACCAACAACATTCGGAACTATAGAGGATTGTACTAACTCATTGAGAATTCAAATTGAGGATTTGCTATGTAGGTATGAACAAGTTCATTTTATTGGCCATAGTATGGGAGGTTTAATAATACAAAGATATTTAAGCACAACAGTCTTAAATAATATCGGTAAATGTATCTTTGTAGCGACTCCAAACAAGGGATCTAAGTTAGCTACTATATGTTCTTA
>JAUCGG010000331.1 GCA_030378015.1 Desulfococcaceae bacterium HSG8 | reverse complement strand
TTACAACTTGGGGGAGCAGTCCTCCGGGACGTGATGCTCCGGAATCTCACCCGGCAATGAATTGCCGGGCTGTTTTCAATCGTCCTCCGGGACTGTAAATACGCCCCCTTGCTGTACTACACCACTTTTTAAGTTCGTCCCCCTTTTTTAAAGGGGGCCGGAGGGATTTTACGTTGCTAAAAAAAGGTGTTACGGCAGAAATCCCCCCCGGCCCCCCTTTAAAAAGGGGGGAGGAATTTACGAATCGGTGTACTAGTCACAACGGGTGCAATTAAAAGTGTTAGGTACTCGGGCCCCCCCTTGTTCCCAAACTCCGTTTGGGAACACATCTGCATGCAAACTCTGTTTGCATCTGTAGCTGCCTGATATTTCATGTAAAACCGGAGTTTTGCAGGCAGTCGCGTTCCGAACGGAGTTTGGGAACGAGGACTTACCTAACATTTTTAATTACACCCAGTCACAACAAAACCAAACACCAAACACACTATCATAATCATCCGACAGTGAAAAGTTCAAAGTTGAAAGCCCGTCCCTAATCTTCTGAATAACATCATATTTCACGCATCATATTTCACGTTTCACGTTTTACGCCTGATTTTTTTCTTGAAAAAATAATTTTATGCGTTATTTATTATAACTGGTTGTGCTAGGCGGGGCGCTAGCGGTGCCCTCTTCCCGAAATCCGCTATATGCGGGGCTGAATCCCTTCTGAAGGGTTTTACTCTGAAATTTGCAGTCATTCTGACCGGCCGCCGCGCAACAGACGGTCGCGAACCTTGTCAGATCCGGAAGGAAGCAGCAATAAGTGATGCGGTCTGTGTCGCGGATCGATCCCGGTCATGTGATGGCTCGTTTTTCAGAGAGATTCGACAGGGGGTGCACAACCACTTCAATATTTACCGCTTAAATAAGACTTGAAAATTATCATATTCAAGTCTGCGTCCTCCTTATTCCAATTTTCGATTCAGCAATCTTTAACATTACTGAGTTAAAACACCGGAATGCCAAACTTAGGGAATTCCCAAAAATTAATATACCCGCGGTCATCTGTAACGTAATCTTTCAGATTGCGCCCGGATAAACAAAGCTGAGAACGCAATCTGAAAGATTAACCCTGACATTATTTCTGAAACAGGGCACTGAGTCAGAGGGGAATCACCCCCTTCAGGGGGTAGATTATTTATTGGGAAATCCCTTACAGTTTGCCAAATCTGCAGATGTAACGGAATATAATTTCCTTTTTGCAAGTAATATTAAACGGAAACGGGGATTCCTGCCAAACTGTAAGTTTGGCACTCCGATTCTTATAACGAACTATGAAAATCAGAAATATTTACGGGTTACAGTCGGACGCTCAGAAATCGTAAATCGTAAATCGTAAATCGTAAATAATCATATAAACTCCTTACAGACTCTCTCAACTTATAAGTAAGCCCTATCTTGACATTGTTCCATATAGAATTATGTTTCTTATCAAGCGAGTCGGCTGAATTGTTACATATAATAAGGAATGTGACCCGCTTCCTGATACAGCCGTTCGTAAATCCGTATCTCCCCTTCACAGAGGAGAATTTACGAAGCGGTGTACTAGTTATTCCCGCCCGGAATGACGGTCAGCAGATCAAAAAAGCTCGGCAGGAACAGAGAAATTTTGGAATCCTGTCATTCCGGGAAACAGATATTTTCTGATTCAACCCGGAATCTGCGATTCACAGAAATTTCCATCTGCTGATAGCGGGTAAACTATCAGAACTTCAATACTAAAATTTTGAGGAGGTCATCGGGATAGGATCAGAGCACGATTCGCATGAGTCATGATCTTCATTCGAGCCGCGCGGACTGACGAATCAGAGCCATGTCACCGAAGTTTGTAGTTCCGCCTTCAGGCGGTGTCACACCGCCTGAAGGCGGAACTACAGACTCCAGCCTGATATGTTTATTGTTGGAAATCGCCTAAACGAAGATCAAGACCTTAGCATGTCTGACTAAAGGATTTCCTGATAAGGAAGGAATATTAGGACAATCCCGACGGCCCAGAAGCAGGCAGGAGAAAATTTTACTGATGACGGATAAAGAAATAAACAAAGATCAGACTGAAACAGAAGAACTCGGTACGGAAGATAAAACAGAAGAACCCGATGCGGAGGAAAGAGCAGAAGAACCGGGCACAGATGAGAAAACAGAAGAAGGTGCGGAAGATGAAGCAGATGAACCTGATACGGATGAGAAAACAGAAGAACCTGATATTGAAGAAGAACCTGCTGACTACTCAGAAGCACTGAAAACGAAGATTGAAGCCGCCGAACAGGAATCAAGAGAGAGCCATGATCGTCTGCTGAGAGTTTCCGCTGAGTTCGAAAACTACAAAAAACGGTCTGCCCGGGAAATGGAAAGCTTCAAAAAATTCGCCAATGAGTCCATTATAAAGGAACTGCTCCCGGTGGTGGACAATCTGGAACGGGCCATTGATTCCTCGGCAAACCTTAAAGACGCGGATAATGGTATTGCCGAAGGGGTGAACATGACCCTGAAAGAGATACTGAAAGTTTTTGAAAAATTCGGCATAAAGCCGATAGAATCTATAGGTGAAGCTTTTGATCCCAGTCTTCATGAAGCTGTTATGCAGGAAGAATCAGACGAATATCCTGGAAATTCGGTTCTCAGGGAACTCCAAAGGGGATACACGATTCATGACAGACTTCTGAGGCCTGCGATGGTTATTGTTTCCAAAGCAAAACCCGTATCTGAAGATGAGAATGAGTAGCATTACAACCTGATATTAAAAAATTAATTGTGTTCGGAGATAATATGCAAGAAGGCAAAAGACATATATCAGCCAAGGAGGAAAAAAAATGGGCAAAGTAATCGGAATAGATCTCGGTACCACGAATTCGTGTATTGCTGTTATGGAAGGAGGGGAGGCAAATGTCATTACAAATCCCGAGGGCGGACGGACCACACCTTCGATTGTCGCTGTTTCAGAAAGCGGGGAAAGAACGGTCGGTCAGATTGCAAAACGTCAGGCAATCACAAACCCTGAAAATACGGTATTCGGTGTAAAACGACTGATCGGGCGTAAATACGCTTCTCCCCAAGTTCAGAATGATATAAACATACTCCCTTATAAGATTGAACAGGCATCCAACGGGGATGTTCGTATCAATCTCCGGGGAAAACTGAGCAGCCCTGCGGAAGTATCATCCTATATACTGGCAAACATCAAACATACAGCAGAGGAATACCTGGGCGAAAGCGTGACAGACGCGGTGATCACAGTTCCTGCCTATTTTGATGACAGTCAGCGACAGGCAACAAAGGATGCCGGAAAAATTGCTGGCCTCAATGTGCTGAGAATTATCAATGAACCCACGGCCGCATCCCTTGCTTACGGTCTGGATAAGAAAAAAGAGGAAAAGATCGCGGTATTCGATCTCGGAGGCGGAACATTCGATATATCCATCCTGGAAATCGGCGAAGGGGTGTTCGAGGTCAAATCTACAAACGGCGATACCCATCTGGGCGGCGAAGATTTTGACCTTCGCATCATTGATTATCTGGCAGATGAATTCAAGAAAGACCAGGGCATTGATCTGAGAAGTGATAAGATGGCTTTGCAGCGACTGAAAGAAGCGGCTGAAAAGGCGAAAATGGAGCTTTCCAGTTCAACAGAGACGGAGGTAAACCTGCCGTTCATCACCGCAGACGCCAGCGGCCCCAAACATTTCAATATAAAATTAAACAGAGCCAAACTCGAAGACCTTGTCAATGCTCTTTTGGAAAAACTGGAGCTTCCATGCAGAACTGCCCTCAAGGATGCCGGGATGACTCCCGGTGAGGTGGATGAAGTCATTCTCGTGGGCGGTATGACCCGTATGCCGGCGGTTCAGGAATGCGTTAAGAGAATCTTCGGCAAGGAACCCCATAAAGGCGTAAATCCGGATGAAGTGGTTGCTATAGGTGCCGGTATCCAGGGCGGTGTGCTGAAAGGAGATGTCAAGGATGTGCTTCTGCTGGATGTCACGCCTCTTTCCCTGGGGATTGAAACCCTCGGCGGCATTATGACGAAGCTTATTGAGAAAAACACCACCATTCCGACCAAGAAAAGCCAGACATTTTCCACAGCCGCTGACAGCCAGCCTGCGGTTTCCATTCATGTACTCCAAGGCGAGCGGGAAATGGCCGCAGGTAACAAGACCCTGGGGCGCTTTGAACTGGTGGGCATCCCTCCTGCTCCCAGGGGTGTGCCCCAGATCGAGGTTACATTTGATATTGACGCCAACGGGATCGTGAATGTGTCTGCAAAAGATCAGGCAACCGGTAAGGAACAGTCTATCCAGATTACAGCATCCAGCGGTTTGTCAGAAGAGGAAATTGAAAATCTGGTCAAAGACGCGGAGCTTCATGCCGAAGATGACAAAAAGAGGAAGGAGCTGGTTGAAGCTCGGAACTCGGCTGATGCCCTTATCTATCAGACGGAAAAGTCTATCAAGGAACTGGGCGACAAAGTTGACAGTGCCACAAAGAGCAATGTTGAGACAGCTATCGCCAATCTTAAAAAAGCTATGGAGGGAGAAGATGCTGCGGAAATGACGCGTCTGAGCGAAGAACTGACCCAGGCTTCTCACAAACTGGCAGAGGCAATGTATCAGCAGGCAACCCAGGCCGGGGAGGGGGAGCAGCCCGGAGCAGATCAGCAGCAGCCGGGAAATACCGCGAAGGCGGATGATGATGTTGTTGATGCTGATTTTGAAGAAGTAAAGGATAAATAAGCCATAAGCCCCGGAATTAAGGGATTTCCCAATAAATAATCTGCCCACGCTGCCCCGTCTGACCTTAATTTTAATCTTGCTCTTGCTCTTTATCAAGCAGGAACGAGAGCACAAGAGCAAGAGTAAGATAAAGAGTAAGAGTGAGATACCGGGTATATTAATTTTGGAGAAATACCTAATTCCGGGGCTTATGGCTTAAGCCGCCTGAAGGCGGCTGACCTTCAGAGATATATCCTCACACCCCCAATACATTACCGCTCATATCATAAATCCCCCGCCGCGGGGTTCGGATTTGTCAATCGACTGAGCTCACGCCGAACCGAGCAGGAGAAGCCGTTTCCCGAACCGGATATATTATTTATTTGGAGTTTCTTCAGGAGAGGCTGTCCGTCTTCACTCAGATTCCGATTCAGTTCTTCAAGTGTCTCTAACCATGTGAACAGCTCTTCCATGAGAAAATGTTTTATTAATGGCATCTTTCATAAAAACTGAAAAGTAGTTTACACTTTTTCCGGCTGCAGGAAACAATTTAAAAAATTGTTCTACTGCTCTGTCAGATTTGATTTTAGGAGTTGGCTTCTTATCTCGTGAGTCGTAAGTTCTCATAAATAGCTGAAATGACTCACCGGGAAACTCCCCCCCTTTTTTAAAGGGGGGGATTTTCCCCAACCTGCTGAAATCCCCCTGAATCCCCCTTTAAAAAAGGGGGACTCAGAACAGCGGCTTCAGAGAACTTATGACTGTCGAGTTCTTATATACCAACTCCTAAAATCAAATCTGACAGAACATTAAATTGTAAAATGACAAATGATCGGAGTAAAATATGGCAAACCTGATTGATACAGTTTATTTTGAGGAATTGGCTGAACAAAATCCGGAGGATGTCTGCAGGCGGGCATTATGCGGATATGATGATGTAAAGAAGTGCTATACGCTGTCTGTATGGGGGGATGAATACGCTGTATGCCCTCATGAATCAAAGATTGAGCGCCTTACCGGAAGATTTCACCGTCCTCATGAATACCTGTATATCTTCATCATAAATTACCTCCTGAAATCAAAGGAAACGGAAGTCCGTAACAAATGGATATCCGAGAAAGATGTTCCGGGCGGCACTACATTTTTCCGGGGGCCGCATGAAATCCCCCACCTATCTGATCAGCAGGCGTTACAGCGGTGATATTGACGGGTTCAGAAAATGCTGTGAGCAGCTTGACGGCGTTCCGTCGGACATGGCAGACGCTGCATATGCTTTCAAAATAACGCCTCGCATTCCAGTGGCTGTTCTGTATTGGGAAAATGATGATGAATTTCCTGCTGAATCAAAAATATTATACGACGAATCCGTTACCGAACATCTGGCGTCGGATACCATATTTGCTTTAGCAGTTGATGTTTGTGCAAGAATCGGAAAAGCGGCTGGCTGATACCTGAAGATGCCACCCACCATCGGGGAAATGACGAAAAAATATAGCCATTCGTGTCATTAATCGGCATACGGCTCCATCTTAGGGGATTTGTCAATCCCCCGCGAGCATCACGGGGGCCTTTCCTGCCCGGTTCGGATTGGCAAGTCCGAACCCCCGCACATGCGGGGGATTTGTCAATCCCCCGCGAGCATCACGGGGGCCTTTCCTGCCCGGTTCGGATTGGCAAGTCCGAACCCCCGCACATGCGGGGGATTTGTCAATCCCCCGCGAGCATCACGGGGCCTTTCCTGCCCGGTTCGGATTGGCAAGTCCGAACCCTGCACATGCGGGGGATTTGTCAATCCCCCGCGAGCATCACGGGGGCCTTTCCTGCCCGGTTCGGATTGGCAAGTCCGAACCCCCGCACATGCGGGGGATTTGTCAATCCCCGCGAGCATCACGGGGGCCTTTCCTGCCCGGTTCGGATTGGCAAGTCCGAACCCTCGCACATGCGGGGGATTTGTCAATCCCCCGCGAGCATCACGGGGGTCTTTCCTGCCCGGTTCGGATTGGCAAGTCCGACCTCGCACATGCGGGGATTTGTCAATCCCCCGCGAGCATCACGGGGGCCTTTCCTGCCCGGTTCGGATTGGCAAGTCCGAACCCGCACATGCGGGGGATTTGTCAATCCCGCGAGCATCACGGGGCCTTTCCTGCCCGGTTCGGATTGGCAAGTCCGAACCCCGCACATGCGGGGATTTGTCAATCCCTCGCGAGCATCACGGGGCCTTTCCTGCCCGGTTCGGATTGGCAAGTCCGAACCCCGCACATGCGGGGGGATTTGTCAATCCCCCGCGAGCATCACGGGGGCCTTTCTGCCCGGTTCGGATTGGCAAGTCCGATCCCCCCGCGAGCATCATGGGGACCCCTATCCTTGCCTATAGGTAATCCTTGTAGTTTATGAAAGAGGTGATTTTAAGGAAACAGCTTTACATCTGAACGGTCAACTGATATAAAACGCACTGAAACTGATTGAATGTCAGACAGGGATAAAGAGAATCGGAATGTTACACGGATATTTATTTAATATCTTGTATTAACTATTAA
>JAUCGG010000265.1 GCA_030378015.1 Desulfococcaceae bacterium HSG8 | reverse complement strand
ACACGGGCGCATTCCCATTTTCCAGGTCAGCCTGTAACTATCTGATTTATAACGGTCTGATCCTGCAACTGATCCGAGGCCGGATCAGCCGCCCGCATAATTACCGGAAAAACGGAAATGCGCCCTGTGCTGTAAAGCCGGACGCCGGGATTGTCTGAAACAGATGGCAGACTCCCACATTTCACTTCCGGCAGTATGACCGGGAAAATGGGAATGCGCCCCAGCGGTATGGGACACGGATGAACACGGATACGCACGGATATTATTACAGAAACAAAGAAAGATGCCGAAAACCGGCCTTTTTCCGGATATCCGGTTCATCTCTGCGCCTTTGCGTCTTTGCGAGAATATGTTTTTTATTTCCGATAAAGTCTATTATATTATATTACTGAAAATGATCCGTGCGCATCCGTGTTCATCCGTGTTCCATACAGCGCGGGGTAAGTTATTTTCGGGAATTCCCTTAGTTATCTCATGTTTCGTTGTGATCGGCAGATCATGAGAGCCGGGGAGAGATATTCGGCGGAGTAAAAAACTTGCTTTGTGCCATGATCAGACTGGAAATCCGGTCCGTATCACCGCGGGAACACAGATCCGGGCCGCACGACAAAAATAAGCAAAGCAAGCTTTGCACTCCGCAGACACAAAATTGAGAACTACTGATATTGTTTTAAGCTGTCAGGCTGCCACACTCATTTTATCCGGGTTTTCGATAAAGCTGACAAGCTCGCTGATCGGGGTTTCTTCGCTCAGAAGGTCAAGCGGTACTGAGATATGAAACGTCTCATCCAGGAAAGTCTGCAGATTCACAGCAGCCATAGAATCCCAGTCCGGAATTTCCTCCAGGACAGTATCAGCAGTGATCTCCATATCCTCTACTTCCGGGAAAACATCCTGAATTCCTTCTTTGATAGCGGTAAAAATATCGCCCATTGAATCCTCCTCCTATGTCTTGAAAATCAATTTAAAAAAGGTCAGTTGTCCGTTGTCAGTGGTCAGTGGCTACATCACTTTGAAGGTCCCTGGCAACTGGCAACTGGCAACTGGCAACTGGCAACTGACAACTGGCAACTGACAACTGGCAACTGGCAACTGACAACTGACAACTATATTTCTATAAGATTCGCGCCCCAGGAAAGCCCCCCGCCAAAAGCAGCCGTAACAGCCAGATCGCCTTTGGATATGACGCCTTTGGAAATTGCTTCATCCAAGGCTATGGGCACAGATGCGCTGGCAGTGTTCCCGTAACGGAAGAGATTCATATAGAAATTGTCCGGGGATACATCAATTTTTTCTGCGATTTTCAGTATGATATTCACATTTGCCTGGTGACAGACAAAACATCGGATGTCTTTAAGCGATACCCCGGCTTCTTCTATGAGTTGAAGAATAATTTCAGTACCTTTGCTCACAGCAAAATTAAAAACCTTTTTACCGTTCATCTTAAAAAAAGCAAATTTGGGATGTTTTATCTTTTCATAAGGCATCATACTTCCTCCCCCGGGAACGCAGATGGTTTCAGCCCCGCTGCCATCTGTCCTGAGACAGGAATGCAAGACACCTGATGAATTACCGGCCTGGAAGAATATGGCTCCGGAACCATCCCCGAAAAACGGGTAAGTGGAAAAATCCTTCTTATTAAGGATTCTTGAATAGACCTCCGAAGCAATAAAAAGGATGTTGTTGTATTGCCCTGTTTTGATCAGGGCATCTGCCAGGGAGATGCCGAAAGTGCTTCCGGAACACACCGAATTTATATCAAAGGCAAAAGCATTTCCGGCTCCCAGCATATGCTGAACACGCGTTGCTGTTGCAGGCTGAATTCGGTCAGGTGAGGATGTGGAAACGATAATACCTTCGATTTTTTCAGCAGGGAAACCGATTTTTTCAAGGCAGTTACGAGCGGATTTGACAGCCAGATCCGATGTGCATTCATCTTCAGCAGCACTCCGCCGGGCAAATACACCGGTTTTCTGGCTGATGATCATTTTTGATGCCTGGGGAAATTGGGTCAGTTCCTCATTGTGAATAATTGTTTCCGGCAAATAGCTGCCTGTTGAAGAAATGACGGCATTTTTCATGATGAATCTCCTATTCCTGATATTTTAATCTGTTATATAACATTTCCTTCCAGCCATCTTTCCACACATTGCCGGATCTTTCCCCCCGATGAATCCAGATGTTTGAAACAGAACGGACACAGATAAACAAATTTATCAGTTTTATAAAGTTCTCCTCCTCCGTTTTTCCCACACAGATCACATGAAATATCCTGACCGATTATCCTGTAAGGATAGGAGATATCCTCCCCCTCTGTGTGTTGTCTGCTGGCAACAGCCTGATACATAATTATTCCCCCCTTGTTAATGGATGTTATTTACTAAATACCATAAATATATTAAATTCTGTTCAGACATAAAATAATACTAATTGATTACATGATTGTAAACCGGGAAATTCCTGATTTTTGAGTCAAAATTCCTGATTTTTGAGTCAAAATTCCTGAATTAACGATTTAAGATTAACAATTTAAGATTTACGATATGGTCGGACGGACAGAAATCGTAAATCGTAAATCGTAAATCATCATCAGATTACATTGACTTTTATTCGTTCACTTGCTATGAAGCTTTTTTATGGAATCAGGAAGTATTGTTGAATATATTGACCGGCAGAAAATCGTATGTGCGGTGATCCTTGAGAGCAAGAACCAGCGGCTCAGACTTCTGACTGAAAACAACCGTGAAGTGAAGCTTTCCGCGAACCGCCTGTCCCATAAAGACAACCACCATCTTGATCTTTCTATGGGAAGGGATAAACTGGTTGAATCATTAAAGGAAATTGTGAGCCGGCGCAGAGCATTGGTAAATGAGGTCAACATCCGGGAATTATGGGAGGTTCTGAATACAGAACAGGAATGGATTGATATTGCCACCATGACTGAATTCAGTTTCCCGGACAATCTGTCAGGGGATTATGAGTCGGCAGTTGTCAGAGCTTTTTTTTCTGATAAACTGTATTTCAAATTTAATCCTGACCGTTTTTTTCCGAATACAGAAGAACAGGTTGAGCAAATCGAAACCAGGAGCAGGGAGGAGGAGCACAAAAACCGGCTTATTGAGGAAGGAGGAAGCTGGCTGAAAAGCCTCCTGAATGATAAAACCCCGCGCTCACCTGATGAAGACCAGCTATCGGAATTTATCAGGATACTGAAATCTTTTTATCTGTTTGAAAAAGAAAGCAAGCACTATGACCTCGGAAAGGCAATAATTGCCAAAGCCGGTATCAGAACCCCGGCCCCTGTTTTTGATGCTCTTGTAAAGCTGGGTGTATGGAATAAAGATGAAAATCTGGATATTTACCAATATGATATCCGACCACCCTTTTCCGATAAGGTTACTGAGCATACCACCGGCCTGATTGAAAGTCTTACAGCCGGGGGATTTCATTCGGGAAACGATTCAAAGCGCAGGGATCTGACCCACCTTCCGCTGATCACCATAGACGGCCAGTCAACTCTTGACTTTGATGACGCGTTAAGCATTGAAGATAACGGAGATCATTACTGCCTGGGGGTTCACATTTCGGACGTGGGACATTTCATCAGACCAGGGGATGTTATTGACCGGGAGGCAATGACACGGGGAAGTTCCATTTACATGCCTGACCAGAAAATATCCATGATCCCTCCGTCCCTGTCCGAAGACCTTTGCAGCCTCAGAGCCGGGGAACTCCGTCCCACGATCACAACAATGATAAAACTGGACAGGACTTCGGAAATCGTTGATTACGAAATTTTTCCGAGCCTGGTCAGGATCATGCATCAGCTCACCTACCATGAAGTCAACTCCGTTGCAGACGAAGATAAAAACATCATTATTCTCCATGAAATTGCTCAGAAATTCCGCCAGAAGAGACTGGCAGACGGTGCGGTTCAGATATCCCTGCCCGAGGTCAATATATGGCTGGATGAAAACGGTGAACTGGTCTTCAACAGGACAGAGAGAGAAACCCCCGGAAGGATACTGGTTTCGGAAATCATGATTATGGCCAACTGGCTGATGGCAAGATTCCTGGCATCTAACAACCTTCCTTCGATCTACAGATCCCAGCCCGAACCCCGGGAGCGGCTGTACAGGGAAGACAACGGAACCCTTTTCCAGAACTGGATGCAGCGAAAGTCACTGAGCCGCTTTGTGTTGAGCCACGAACCGGAATATCACGCTGGGCTTGGTCTGGATGCTTATGCCACAGCCACTTCCCCTATCCGCAAATATTACGATCTTGTGGCCCAGCGACAGATCAGATCAGTTTCCGGTCTGGAAACCCCTTATACTTCAGATGAAGTTGATCATATCATCCAGATGCTCATGCAGCCCATGCGTCATGTATCATCAATTCAGTTCCGACGTAAAAAATACTGGCTCCTGAAATATCTTGAAAGCAGGATCGGGAAAAAAGAAGAGGCCATCGTGTTGAGCAGACGCAGAAATGACTACCTGGTACTTCTCCCCGAATATATGACAGAATGTTCCCTGCCTATGCCGGGAGGCATTAACCTGAAACCGGAAGACGTGATTCAGGTCACCATACAGCATGTCAATGCAAGAAAAGATATGTTTTCTATATTTATGTGATTCGTAAATCGTAATGCGTAATGCGTGATGAGTAATGCGTAGCGTAATGCGTATAAAATAGTCACGAACCAATATTTCAGTTTTTTACGAATTACGCATTACGATTTACACATTACGCATTACTCTCCCGAGGCCCCGTATGTTCTCATCCATCCTTTTCAGAAACATATTTTTATCTGTTCTGATAATTGTCCTGATTTTCTCTGTTTCGGTATATTTTTTTTCAGTACCTCTTATCAGACACTCCCTGTATGAAGCTGAAGAGGCATCTGCCAGAACAATTTTAGAAAATGTTTATGAACTTGTGAGAAGTGAGTATCTGGGCATTGAAGCTTACAGGGAATCCGCACTCGGGGCCCGCAAAAGAGAACTTAAAGACATCGTCCGGCTTGTAGAATCCCTTTTACATAGCAGATATCAGCAATACAGACAGGGAATTCTGACAGAAAAAGAGGCTCAGAATTCGGTGCTGGAGGAACTGCGGAAACTCAGATACGGGAACAGCGACTACATATGGATTACGGACTACGACGCTGTCCTTATTTCCCATCCAGATCCCAGGTTGTATAAAGCAGATTACTCCCTGGTCAGGGACAAGTACGGAAAACTGATTGTTCCGTCTGTAATTAAAATTGCCAGGGAAGAAAACGAGGGATACACCTCATACTGGTGGCGGCGACTTGAAAGGGAAGATTTTGTTGAAAAACTGACCTATTCGAAAAATTTTTCACAATGGAAATGGGTAATTGCAACAGGTGTTTATATAGATGATGTAAAAAAAGAAGTTGCCCGGCGCAGAAAAAAGATGATCGAAGAGCTTCGGCATATCCTGCGAAGGATCAAGGTGGCCCGTACAGGGTATCTCTATGTATTTGATTCAGATATGGACATGATCATTCATCCGAATCCCAACATTGAGCATACCAATTTTTCTGATCTGCTCAACCCGCTCACAAATAATTCTATCGGAAAAGAACTGATAGCAGCCGCACACAGACCTGTTCCCAAACTCTACTACCAATGGGATAAACCTGATGATAAGGGCAGATATGTATATGAAAAGATTTCATGGATGAAGTATTTTGAGGAGTTTGACTGGTACATAGCTGCTTCGGTCTATACCGAGGAACTGAACAGCACAGCAGACATGCTGCGGAACAGGATTCTCTGGGTTTCAGCGGTGACGTTCCTGCTGTCCCTGGCCGCTGCAATTATCTTTTTGCACAATCTGCTGATCCCCGTAAGGAATCTTTCGGACATGGCCGCAAAAGTGGAGGAAGGCGACCTTTCTGTCCGGTGTCATGTTACCGGCAAGGGAGAATTCGTATTACTTGCCACCGCGTTTAACAGTATGCTTGCACGAATCAAAAATAATATCAGCGTGTTAGATATAAAAGTTCATGAACGGACTCGGGAACTGGTCAGGGCGAATGAACAACTGATGCAGGAGATGGAGGAGCGCGTCCATGCCCAGGAAGCCATGCGAAAAAGCCATGAGCGGGATCAGTCAATCCTGGAAAATATCGAGGATGGCTATTTCGAGGTTGATCTGGACGGCAATCTGAAATTTTTTAACGATTCCCTGTGGAAAAATCTCGGATATGCCAGCGATGAACTCATGGGAATGAATTTCCGGGTCTTTGTAGATGAAGAGAATGAGAAGAAAGTTTTTAATGTTTTTAATGAAATTTATAAAACCGGCAGGCCGATTACCGCATTTGACTGGGAACTCATCAAAAAAGACGGTTCCGCATCTTATGTGGAAACATCCGTCTCCCTGATCAAAGATTCAGAGGAACAGGCAACAGGGTTCCGCGGGATTGCCCGTGATGTAACTGAAAGGAAAAAAACCGAAAGAGAACTTGCATACCTGGCTTACCATGATACGCTCACAGGGCTGCATAATCGGAAAGCCTTTATGGAAGAATTTAAACGGACGCTGGCTCAGGCAAAGAATTATGAAAATGAGAGAACCCTTTTCTATCTTGATCTGGACAGATTTAAGCTGGTGAATGACACATACGGTCATGAAACCGGAGATAAGCTGCTGAAAGAAGTTGCGGACAGGCTGAAGAAATCCGTGAGGGAGACAGATCATGTGTGCAGGCTGGGGGGGGATGAATTTACAATAATATTAAAAGCAGATACATACACAGACAGAGTTATTGAGAGAGTAAGAGAGAATATATCCTGCACCTACAATATTGACGGACATCTAATTGATTTTATTACCCCGAGCATCGGGATCAGTGTCTATCCGAGAGATGGCCGGGATGTTGATAGCCTGATCAGGTGTGCGGATGCGGAGATGTATAAGGCGAAAGCGATGCGTGAAACGTGATGCGTGAAACGTGATGCGTGAAACGTGAAACGTGAAACGTGATGCGTGAAACGTGATGCGTGAAACGTGAAACGTGAAACGTGAAACGTGAAACGTGATGTGGTACATTCGGAAAAACCGTGTATTCCCGGCCAGGGCCAGGAAAATCGTCTGGATACGCACCGAGAATCTCCGGGTGGCAGATTCCGCTGTTTAACAGGGTTTACCGGAAACTTTTCGATCTACTGATTACTTAAATGTTGCCCGAAATTTTAATCCTAATCTGTAAACCCTTGTCTGGCAGGCGTTTACCGATTCGCCATCTTATAAGAACCGATTTTAATTTGTTTTTATAACCATTCGGATCTGCTATTT
>JAUCGG010000264.1 GCA_030378015.1 Desulfococcaceae bacterium HSG8 | reverse complement strand
GTTTACCAGGCGGGGCTCAGGTGGAAGATGTCGATTATATGGAACTTGATAAAATCATTGAAGATGATTTTAACAATGATAAAGAAAACCTGATCATGATCCTTCAGGCGATCCAGCGGCGATATAATTATCTGCCCGGATCTGCCCTGACATATCTATCTGTAAAAATCGGTGTGCCTTTCAGCCAGATTTACGGTGTTGCCACATTTTACAGTACCTTCAGCCTTGAACCCAGGGGCCGGAATATTCTTTCCATCTGCCTGGGAACAGCCTGCCACGTCAGGGGCGGTGAACGGGTACGCGAGCGAATTGAGGAACTTTTGGACATACGAAACGGTCAGACAACAGAAGACATGCGGTTTACACTTGAATCTGTTCGCTGTATCGGATGTTGCAGTCTGGGGCCAGTCGTGAAGATCAACGAAGACATGCATGGCCGGATTGCTTCTGATAAAGTAAAGGGAATTATTGATCAATACGAATAACAAAAATTGATAATTGATATCAATTGTCAATCAGGAAGAGAGGCGGCAATCATGAAGATCCAGTCTGTTCAGGACTTAAAAAAGATTAGCCAGACATATAGAAAAAATATCTATTATCCGGAGAGCCTGAAAGTGAATGTGGGGATGGCCTCATGCGGTATCGCGGCCGGGGCTCAGGCAGCCTATGAAAAGGCTTTGGCTGATTTTCCGGGTAATAACGGCGTTCAGATCTCCCGGACCGGGTGTATCGGTTTCTGTGAGGTCGAACCTCTGGTTGAAATTTTTGAAACCGGTAAACCCCGGGTGATCTACAAGCATATCACAGCAGACAAAATCCTTGATGCCATCAGCGATTATCGCGAGGGGCATTTCAATAAAAAATGGATATTATGTCAGATGCGTGATCCACGGAACATTCTTGAGAACGGTAAAAATCCCCTTGGAGATGTTGAGCCTTATGAGGGGATTTCTTTTCTCGAAGATATTCCTTTTTATAAAAATCAGGTAAAAATCGCAATGCGCAACTGCGGGTATATTGATCCGGATTCCATTGAAGAATACATTGCCAAATCCGGGTATTTTGCGTTTCTGAAGGCCCTGGAAGGCGGGCAACCTGATCAGGTTATCCGAACCGTAAAAGAATCCGGTCTCAGGGGACGAGGCGGCGGCGGATTCCCGGCAGGTATCAAATGGGCAACCTGCGCGAAGCATCATGGTGACAGGTATATTATCTGCAATGCGGATGAGGGTGATCCGGGCGCGTATATGGACAGAAGTATTCTCGAAGGCGACCCTCACACGGTGCTGGAGGGGATGCTGATAGCGGGATATGCTATCGGTTCACGTCAGGGATCAATCTATGTGCGTAATGAGTATCCGCTGGCAGTGAAACGTCTTGTCACTGCCATCCGTCAGGCAGAAAAATACGGGCTGCTCGGGAAAAATATAGCGGGAAGCGATTTCAGCTTTGATATAAAGATATCCACCGGTGCCGGCGCGTTTGTGTGCGGGGAATCAACAGCCCTGATGTCCTCCCTGGAGGGCAAAGTGGGGCGGCCCAGGGCCAAATATGTTCACACTGTTGAAAAGGGTTTCAGGGACTCCCCGTCGAACCTGAATAACGTCGAAACCTATGCAAATGTTCCGGCCATTATCCTGAAAGGCGCGGACTGGTATGCTCAGAAGGGAACCGAGCACAGCAAAGGCACAAAAGTATTCAGCCTTGTGGGAAAGATAAAAAATACCGGCCTGGTCGAGGTTCCTATGGGAATTCCCTTACGGGAAATTGTTTTTGACATGGGCGGCGGCGTTCCCAAAAAAAAGGAATTCAAGGCCGTTCAGACCGGGGGGCCTTCGGGCGGATGTATTCCCGAAAAATTTCTTGATCTCCCGGTGGATTTCCAGAAACTAGCGGAAGTGGGTTCCATCATGGGGTCAGGCGGCATGATCGTGATGGACCAGGACACCTGCATGGTGGATGTGGCCCGCTATTTCATGGATTTCCTGAAAGAAGAATCCTGTGGTCAGTGTAACCCGTGCCGGGAAGGGATCACACATGTGTTGGACATTCTGACCAATATCTGTAATGGGAACGGAAAGGAGGGGGATATCGAGCTGCTCGAAGAACTGGGCAGTATGATCCAGAAATTTTCTCTCTGCGGGTTGGGAACGTCCGCGCCGAATCCGGTTCTCACCACCATTCTTTACTTCCGTGATGAATACGAGACCCATATCAGGGATAAAAAATGTCCGGCAGGTGTTTGCAAAAACCTTTTCTATTATGAAATTGATGAGGAAGCCTGTACGGGCTGTCATGTATGTTTACGGAAATGTCCGCAGGAAGCAATTACCGGTGAGAAGAAGAAACCCCACATGCTGGATCAGGAAAAATGTATTAAATGCGGCATTTGCTATGATTCATGCAAGTTTAACGCCGTTATGATTAAATAAAAGGATAAGCATATGGTTACCTTCAAACTTAATGATCAGACTGTCCAGGGAGAAGAAGGACAATATATACTTCAGGTTGCTGAAAAATACGGCGTTGATATTCCGACCCTGTGTCATCATAAGGCACTGGAGCCGGCCGGGATGTGCCGTCTTTGCACAGTCGAACTTTTTGACGGACGGAGAAGCCGTTTTGTTACTTCATGTAACTATCCCATATGGGAAGGGATGGAAGTCAGAACCGATACAGAAGCGGTTCACCAGGGACGAAAGCTGATAGTGGAACTTTTACTTGCCCGCTGCCCGGATGTACCGTTCCTGAAAAAACTGGCAGAGCAGTACGGTATCGAAAAAACCCGGTTTAAAGAAGAAGGCGATAGCTGTATCCTCTGCGGACTCTGTGTACGGATGTGTGAGAAGATGGGGAACAGCGCCATCAGCCTGACCGGCCGCGGTGTGGAGATGAAAGTGGATACCCCGTTTCACCTTCAGTCAGATGTCTGTATGGGTTGCGGGGCATGTGCTTCTGTGTGCCCCACCGGACACATCACACTTGAAAAAATCAGGGATGAGATTACAAAACAGAAGGCCCGGCCCATTCCTTCGGAATATGAGATGGGACTGAAAGGCCGGAAGCCGGTCTATGTGCCGTATGCCCAGGCAGTTCCCAATACCCCGGCCATTGACCGGGATGTCTGTATGCACTTCAAAACCGGCGGATGCCAAGTATGCACCGAGTTCTGCGGTGTGGACGCTATTGACCATACCCGGGAAGATGAGATAGTGGAACTTGATGTGGGATCCATCATCCTGGCCCCCGGTTTTGAGCCTTTTGATCCCTCGAAATTCGATTCCTATAATTACGCGAATCATCCCAATGTGCTCACGTCTATGGAGTTTGAGAGAATTCTCTCTGCCTCGGGGCCCACCATGGGGCATCTGGCGAGACTGTCCGATCATAAGGAGCCTAAGAAGATAGCGTGGTTCCAATGTGTGGGATCAAGGGATCTGAACCGCTGTGACAATTCCTACTGCTCCTCGGTCTGCTGCATGTACGCGATCAAAGAATCCGTGATCGCAAAAGAACACGCGCCCTACGATCTGGACTGTGCGGTATTTTTCATGGACATGCGGACCCATGGCAAGGATTTTGAGAAATACTATAACAATGCAAAGGAGAGCGGTGTCCGCTTCATCCGAAGCCGGGTACATACCGTCAACCCGGTCCGAGGGTCGGATGATCTTGAACTCCGTTACGTTGCCGAGGATGGCGAAATTGTCACCGAGATATTTGACATGGTCGTTCTCTCCATCGGCTTGCAGATATCGCCTGAGGTGATGGAACTTGCCCACAAGCTGGGGCTTGATCTGACCCAGGGAAATTTCTCTGAAACCGGGACCTTCGATCCTGTTTCAACATCAAAACCGGGAATATTCGCGTGCGGAGCGTTCCAGGGTCCCAAGGATATTCCGCAATCTGTAGTAGATGCCAGCGCGGCCGCTTCCGCGGCAGGTGAAATGCTGAGTGAAGCCCGGAACACCATGACAAAAGCCCGGGAAGAAATTCCGGAAACCAATGTGATCAACGAGCGTCCGAGGATCGGTGTCTTTGTCTGCAACTGCGGCATCAACATCGGGGGCGTGGTGGATGTTCCCGGGGTTCGGGATTACGCGGCCACACTTCCTTATGTGGAGTTTGTAACTGACAATATGTATTCCTGCTCACAGGATACCCAGGACAACATGGCGCAGATTGTCAGGCAGAAAAAGCTGAACCGGCTTGTGGTTGCGGCATGTACCCCGAAAACCCATGAGCCTTTGTTCCAGGAAACCCTGATCAATGCGGGGTTAAATAAATACCTGTTTGAGATGGCAAACATTCGGAATCATGATTCCTGGGTGCATAAAAACAATCCTGATCTGGCGACTGAGAAGGCAAAAGACCTGGTGCGGATGGCAGTGTCCAAAGTTGCGCTCATGGAGCCGCTCCGAGAGGCAGAACTGGATGTAAATCAGGCCGCGATGGTCATAGGCGGAGGAATATCCGGCATGACTGCTGCCAGGGCCCTTTCGCAGCAGGGATATGACACGCATATTATTGAGCGGGATTCCCGCCTCGGGGGACAGGCATGGAACCTTTTTAAGACCCACAAGGGGGAAAGTGTTCATGCAGAGTTGAAAAACCTGGTTCAGACAGTGGAATCAGATGAAAAAATATATGTTCATCTGAATTCGGAACTGACTGAAATGGAGGGATTTGTGGGCAACTTCAAATCCACGGTCTCTGCAAACGGGGAACCCGAGGTCATCGAACACGGCGTAGCAGTGATGGCGACCGGCGCCGCGCCTCTGGAAACCGATGAATACGGATATGGAAAGGACCCGCGGATTCTTTCCACCCTGGAACTGGATAAAAAGCTGATTGAAAATGATCCTTCGCTGAAATCGGTGAACACTGCTGCCTTTATCCAGTGCGTCGGTTCAAGGGAACCGGATCGCCCCTATTGTTCAAGGGTCTGCTGTACGCATTCCATTGACAATGCCCTCCACCTGAAAGAGATCAACCCGGATATGAATGTGTTCATTCTTTACCGGGACATCCGAACCTACGGGGAGCGGGAATATCTCTACAAGAAGGCCAGGGAAGCGGGGATTATCTTTATCCGGTACTCCGTTGACAATAAACCGGAGGTCTCGGTTGAAGGCGGGAAGGTCATACTCAGGGCCACAGATCATGTCCTGGGCCGTCCTGTGGAACTGGAGCCGGACATGCTGACACTTGCCACGGCCATTGTTCCTTACAATGATGAAAAGCTCGCGCAGTTCTTCAAGGTTCCGCTGAACGATGAGGGCTTTTTCGTGGAAAGACATGCCAAGCTGGGCCCGTCGGAATTCGCGACAGACGGGGTATTCCTCTGCGGCATGGCGCATTATCCCAAGCCCATTGACGAATCCGTGGCCCAGGGAAGGGCAGCAGCCTCCCGTGCCCTGACATTGCTGGCACGGAAGAAAATTATGACAAGCGGCACGGTGGCAGATACCAATCCTGCAATTTGCAGTTCCTGCGGGGTATGCATCTCTGTATGTCCTTATTCCGCGCCGTCGTTTATTCCCGAAGATGAGCGGTTCTTCCCGGGTAAAGCCCGGATCAATCCGGTGCTGTGCAAGGGATGCGGTCTGTGCGTGGCCTCTTGCCGCTCGGGTGCGATTCATCTGAAAGGGTTTGATAATGATCAGATTTTTGAGCAGATTTTTGCTTTAAGGGAGGCGAGTTAGGCAGGTGATTCCGGGGAACTTATATGACCCGGCGGTCACAACGAAATGTCTTTCCGGGGAAAATCGGAAAACGGATGTTTTCCGATTTTAACCCCGGAATCCACCGGTTGCAAAATTTTCGATCTGCTGATTATGGCTATCAGCAGATTGACTATTCAAAATAGCTCAAAATTTGGGAGAATTTTATGAAAATAATTTCTGTTTTTAACAATAAAGGCGGCGTGGGCAAGACGACTCTGACGTATCATTTGGCTCATATCCTCGCTGAAATGGGGAAGAAAGTTCTTATCTTAGATTTGGATCCGCAATGCAACATCAGTTTGTATGGTATGCACGAAGAAGAATTAGAAAAGATTTGGCGGAATGAAGATAATATCATTGATAACGGGTTTGATTCTGCTAAACCACAAATGGAAGATGACGATTTTAATAATCTTTTTAATGAGGTAAGAACAATCCATTTTATTTTAAAATCTGTGGAGGAAGGTATATCTGATTTTGAAAAACTGACTCCTCCTTTTAAAATGGCTGACAATTTGGATTTAATACCCGGCAGGCTGACTCTTTTCATGTATGAAAATAAAATTTCCGAACGCTGGAACGGTATGTTCCTGGGTGAGCCGTTATCCATAAGGACAGTTACAAAAATCAGAAAACTGGCAGAATTATATTCTGAAAAAAACAACTATGATTTTGTTATCACTGATACATCCCCGAACCTAGGAATGTTAAATAAAGTGATTATCTCTACCGCGGACGGCTTTATTGTTCCATGTCTTCCTGATATGTTTTCTTTATATGGGATAAAAAATATCGGTAAGGCGTTAACCCAGTGGCACAGAGAATTTAACATTTCTCTTTCTATTATTTCAGAAGGAAAACGTAAAGAATTTCCCAAAAAATTTGTCAGATTCCTGGGGTACACTGTTTACAACGCTAAAAAAAGAAGCGACAGTCCCAAAGAATGGAATCTGGCGAAAGCCCATTATAATTATGCACAGCAAATCCCTGACGCGATCAGAGGATATATTGATAACACAGTGAGAGAACATCTTTCTGATGAAATAGTAGCCAAACCTATCGGAAATGATGCTATTATGCATACTCACAACACCTTCCCCAATATGGCGCAAAAGTATAAAAAACCTATATGGGAATTACCCGGTTACAGCAGTTTGGATAAGAAAGATAAAAGTACCATAGCCCCTAATCGTCAAGCGTATGAAGATACAAGAAGAAAATATGAAAATTTTGCCAGTGACTTTATGGAAAGGGTTGCGAGTTTAGATGATTAACAGAGACATTGCTATCAGATTTGAAAATGCCATCAGAAAAGCATTAGATGATTTCAAGCAAAGATTGGAGCAACAACGTTTTTTTCAAGTGCAAAACAACTTGTTAAAAAAGCTGCATGAAGAAGTAAGAAAAATCGGATACTGCCATTCAAAAACAGTAGAAGAATTATCTCTGGAATATGAAGATTTTTATAGGAAGTCACGCGAAAGCGGCAGGAGCTATGAAAATATTGTAGAAGAAAAGAATTTGATAGATACATACAGTGCCTTTGAAAAATTTTTATTTGATTGCTTCTGCTCAATATATGCTTTTTTCCCAAAATATTTGGGTAGCCAG
>JAUCGG010000263.1 GCA_030378015.1 Desulfococcaceae bacterium HSG8 | reverse complement strand
CGGTGAGAGTGAGCGGCGAAACAGTGTTCCTCAGTTTCGATGTTATCGGGCAGCCCGGGGATTTGTCTGACCTGTCCTTGGCAAAGTTTGAATGCAATGAGATTCCTGCATCCGGCGGGTTTTACACAGAAGGGAGGGTTTGCAGCAGAATCAGCCTCCGCGTGGATGAAAGCGAAGCAGGTACCGCATTTATAAAATAGGCAATATTTCAGACCTCCGAGGTTTTGAAAACCTCGGAGGTCTTATCGTCTTTTAACCACAAAAATCGAGGAGAACGCGCAAAGGAGTGCAAAAATAGAGCGAAGCGGTTTTTTGCTCTTTGCGGCGGTGCAAAAAACCGCTTCGCTCTATTTTTGCACTCCTTTCCAAAGCCTTCTCTGCGGTTAAATCTCTTTCGGAGGTAAATAAAAATGATATACAGACACATCTTTAAAATTTCGGAAATGTTTCTTGCCATCCTGGTTTCAGCAGTTGTATTAAGCTCATCCCCGGCATTGGCAGACAAATGTGAAATCATAGCATATCAGGCTTCCACACTGACAATCCCCCTTGTACGGGAGCAGGAGTCAGGAATTGAAGCAATTGATATCAGAATTGAATTTGATGTGAATGTGCTTGAAGTAAAAGAAGTGACACTGACAGGAGGAATCCTGGAAGACAAAGATTACAGCCTGACATATACAATCAGCGAAGGGGAGATAAAGATTGTAATCTATGCCACCGGTGACATGGCCGAAACCAGCGGTGAAATGGGGTTTGTCACCTTTGATATTATCGGGAATCCCTCGGACGCATCCGGGCTTTCAGTGACAGATTTCAGGTGTAATTCATCCGAATCCGGCGGATTTCATATAAACGGCGAAATCTGCACGGACATTGAACTCACGCAGTTCCGTGACACAGACAATGACGGCAGAATCGGCATAGCAGAAGCAATTCATGCTCTGCGGTGTACTTCGGGGATAGAAGAATGTGATTCAGAGGATATGGGCCTGGAAGATGCGGTTCATGTTTTGAAGATTGTTACGGGGATCTGAGCCTCGGCATCAATGCCGAGGCTGAAAGCTCAAGCAGCCTGAAGGCAGCTAACATGCTTATTATTCTCGTTCCCAGGCTCTGCCTGGGAATGCATATCGGGAGGCTCTGCCTCGTATTTCAGCGCAAAACCGAAAAAAATCGGATAGAAATATATGGAAAATTTTATATAACATTTTCTATGTATTGCAATATTATGAAGGCTGATATGGAAAATCGTTCTTGATTTTTCTATCTGCCAATGATAAGCCCATTATTATGGAAAAAAGCAGAAAAAAATTCAGACCTGACCCTGCTCTGAAACTTATGGATCAGGTGCGCCAGGTATTGCGATATCATCATTACAGATATCGGACAGAGCGGGCATACTGTGATTGGATTATCCGATATATAGAATATTATGGCTGCCAGAAACATCCCCGGGAAATGGGAAAAACAGAGATAGAATTTTTTCTGAGCCACCTTGCATCAGACCAGAAAGTTTCCGCATCCGCACGGCGGCAGGCACTGAACGCCATTGTATTCTTTTATACACATGTCCTTGACATACCGGTGGATATCGGGCATGTCAGGGCAAAAAAATACAAAAGACCGCCGGTTGTCATGACAAAGACCGAGGTTCGGCAGGTTTTCGCGAGGATGGAGGGGATTCATCTTCTGATGGCAAAGGTGCTTTACGGATGCGGACTTCGGCTTATGGAATGTATCCGTCTGCGGATCAGGGATATTGATTTCGGACAGAACCTGGTATATATACGCGACGCCAGAGGCGGGAAAGACCGGGTCACGGTGTTTCCCGAATCTGTCAGGGAAGATATGCGGCTCCGGGTTGAAACCGTAAAAAAAATACATGACGAGGATCTGGATCAGGGATTCGGCAGCGTATATCTTCCGGATGCCCTTTCACGGAAATATCCGAATGCGTCACACGAGTTCCGATGGCAGTATGTCTTTCCGGCCAAAAAACTGAGTACCGACCCCCGTTCCGGCAGGCATCATGTTCTTGAATCCGGTCTCCAGAAAGCCGTAAAAACAGCAGTTGACCGAGCGGGAATTGCAAAACACGCAACCTGTCATACTTTCCGCCATTCGTTTGCAACGCATATGTTGGAAAACGGGGTGAATATCCGAATCGTCCAGGAACTCATGGGGCACGCGGATGTGAAAACCACAGAAATCTATATCCATGTCATGGAAAAGGATATTTCTGTTGTTTCAAGTCCTCTTGACGTGTTATAAGGTATTTCCCCCAAATTAATATACCCCGGTATCTTACTCTTGCTCTTGTGCTCTCGCTCTTACTCCTGCCTGATAAAGAGCAAGAGCAAGATTAAAATTAAGGTCAGACGGGTAGCGTGGGCAGATTATTATTTATTGGGAAATCCCTAAATAAATAATCGGACATCCTGCCCCATATGCATCAGGCTAAGTGCTCCGTTTCAGAAATAATGTCCGGGTTATAAATTCCGCGGAGTGCAAAACTTGCTTTGCGGGAATCCCGCAGCGGCGCAAAGCAAGCTTTGCACTCCTCCGTTTTAACCTGGACATTAATTATGAAACAGAGCACTAAGGTGATTTCCGGAAAAGAATATACCACGAAACACACGAAAAAAAGAGCGAAGCTTGCGCATACATCTCCTGAGATTTTCATGCTTCGATTGTGACCCGCAGTTCATGCCCGTTTATATGAAAGTTTTCGGAGTGTAAATCGCGAAAATTCCGCCTGGCGGCTCCATTTCCGCACTCCTTTTGAATTACAGGTTATGCCGCTTTTTCAAGTCGCTGTAAACGATATTCGATACTTCCCGAATAACATTCCCCCGCGATGCACTCCACCGAGGATAATTTCTAGCGCGGCTCGGTCTCTCAATAATGCCGATCAATGTATAAGGATACCGTTTGCCGTCCCTGCCTTTCGGGGACAGGATTCCCATATTTCCGCACAATTTGGCTGTTGTGCCTGTCTTGTCATAGACAAGGGTGCCGGGAGGAATCTTTTTTGCTCCCCTGTATATACGGTCCCTGTTAGGAAGGCGCATGACCCGCTTTATTTCCCGTGAATAGGGAAAACGGTCGTGCCAGAGCGCATAGAGAAACCGGCTGTAATCCCGTGCTGAAGCTTTATTCCTGTAAGTTCTGCCGCTTGGCGGAATCAGCTCGACAATCTTCGTCTCTTTGAAGATGTGGGGATATTTCCTTTTGAGGATTCTTTCCACACCCCTGGGATTCTTGCTTATCATGCGGATGAAGTAATTAGTTGCAGAATTACTGCTTCTCCTGATCATGGCTTCCATTCTTCTCCTGTTTTTCTTTGTATATCTGAACCTCCCCCGCTTTTCTTCAAGCATGGAGAAAAAAGCCAGGGCAATGAACGGTTTCACCATACTTGCAGTCTGATAAGGGATTTCTTCGTTAATAGAAACCAGTTTTTCTTCCAGGGTAAAATCATATACGGACCACGCGGTTTTTTCATCAGATGAAATCCATCCCTTTCTGCGCAGCCTGTTAATGTAGCTTTCTATTTTTCTCTCCAGTTCGGCATCAGATCGGTGGATATTTGTTCTTTTCTCATACCCAGGCTTCTTTATCCTAAATCCGCTCAGATTTTTATTATCAATCAGCTTCCCTGATGACTTTCGCGCCCTGTTTTCAGTTGAAACAGGGGTTTTCATGACGGGCTTCTTAACCTCCGGCGACTTTTTTTCCTTATGATCAACCTTTATTTTCGCGGTTTTTTTAACCTTAAAGGGCCGAGACGTATTGTATGCCAGAACAGGAGATGTCTTATGGGATTTTTTACTCTCCGGTGACTTTTCCTCTTTCTTATCAACCGCTGCTTTGACGGCTTTCTTAACCTCGGGGGTACGAGATGTCTTATACGCCAGAACAGGAGGAGATGTCTCATCGGATTTTTTACTCTCCGACGACTTTTTATTGCCATCAGCCGGAACAAGCCCTGTAACAGTTTTTCCGATCTCTGCCGGGGTTTGCGAAGTATTACCAGGGGCGTTTTTAACGGTTTCCCTGATCCCTGGTGTGCCCACCTTCTTGTTTCGGGCCAGGAAGTATTCTGATTCTTCATCTGCTTCAAATTCTAACGAATCGTCCTCTGCATTGCCAGCCAGAAAATCTGATTCTTCATAAATAATTTTATAGTTCTGATCCACAACCGGGGAAATGGTAAGCCCTATGTTGTTTGCTTCCAGGAATGTAAGATGTTTCTGAGCTATAAGCCTGGCAGTATCTTCCTTTTCCAGGCATTTGTAAATTAGAGAATAGCCATTCTTACGATTCTTCTCAACCACAAAATCTTTACCGATCTCATCGCTGAGAACAGAATAAACCCTGGCATAATGCTTTTTGACAACATCCAGGTCCGGGCCTGTAAAATAATCCACATTATGAAGCAATTCATATTCGTCATTTCTGATCGGAATGGCACCGTTCAGACCGTTCTCATTCAAAATATTGCAATGTTCCTCCGCAACCTGTACAGCCGATTTTTCATCAAGATTTAAACGGCATACCAGCCCGAAATTTTCACCTTTTTTTACAATTCTCAGACTTTTCCGAACTTCTTTGCTCAGGAATTTCTCAACATCTTCTTTATAATCCAAAACGCTTTCCAGATCAGGACCCTGTATATAAGTAACATCATGCCTGACGACTTCCTGGTGCCCGTGAGCAGAAAAGGAAAGGAATTTAGCTCCGACGCCGATTCCAAGTGACCCGATCAGAAACGATAAAGAGAACAGGAAATCCCGTCTTGAGGATGCTGTTTTCCCTCCCTTATCGGATTCATCAGAGAATTTATCGTTCAGCCCGGATGTGTCTTTCAGGTTCATTTTTTTTATCCTGCCTTTGAATCATAATCGGTGGTTTGATAGTTATTGAACAATAAACTTGATCCCCCTGATGACTACCATAAAAAAGAAAAACGTCAATGGGGTGGAAAGAGTATTTGAAGGGAGTCAAACTCCACTTCAATATAAGGTAATTGCTTAGAGGTCAAAGGCTTTCAGTTTAACATGGGGTTTGGTGTTTTCCAAAAAAATAAAATACCCGAAAATGTAGGGTGGGTGTAGCGAAGCGTAACCCACCATCGTATCATTCGCCAACAAAGATGGTGGGTTACGCTAGCGCTCCACCCACCCTACATTTGAAGATACGCCCTGTTTCAGAAAATGTAGGGTGGGTGTAGCGAAGCGTAACCCACCATCGTATCATTCGCCAACAAAGATGGTGGGTTACGTTAGCGCTCCACCCACCCTACATTTGAAGATACGCCCTGTTTCAGAAAATGTAGGGTGGGTGTAGCGAAGCGTAACCCACCATCGTATCATTCGCCAACAAAGATGGTGGGTTACGCTAGGGCTCCACCCACCCTACATTTGAAGATATGCCCTGTTTCAGAAAATGTAGGGTGGGTGTAGCGAAGCGTAACCCACCATCGTATCATTCGCCAACAAAGATGGTGGGTTACGCTAGCGCTCCATCCACCCTACATTTGAAGATACGCCCTGTTTCAGCTTCGATTTCCCTGAAATAGCGGCGGACGTCATGATCGGCTAAATTTTTCGGCTGCGGGGCCCAGTCCGGGTAAGCATCCGCATTTTTATTCAGTTGTTTTATAATGTTTACAATATCAGGCATAACCTGCCCTGTGCATGGTTCTAAGTCCTCGGATTTCAAAATATATATGTTCCATGACTCCGCAAACATGTCTTCTGCCCCTGTTTGCTCACCTGACAGAATCAGATCTCCGGGAGCGGCAAGACAGATATCGTGGTATGTTTGTGCAGCCAAAATATTACCTTTTCTATTCTCTAACACGAGAACGAGCGGGGGATTATAAAAATACCCGTTATGCCACCTGCCCAGGTCGGCCCTGATGCATCGTAACTGACCCGGTAATACATTATTCTTTTTCGGACTCTGAATAAAATGCCGAATATGTGTTGCCAGATTCCCCCACTGCCTCCGGCTTTCCATGACCTGATCGGAACAGTAAGGGCAAATCTCAGAATGCTGTTGCAATTGTTTTTTATGAGACGGGTTATCCGCGATATACGGCGGCGGACAGGTTCGGTATATTTTAGCCTGGGACAGTGCTGATTTTCGGCTGTACATTATATTCTTTCCTGTTTGTTTCTTTTAAGAGCAGGAGCAGGGTATCGTGAAACAGGGAAAATGCTTCCTCATTCAGATCATCCGGGGAAAGCCAGGGAAGGTCGCATAAAAAAAATCTCAGCTTCTGTTCCGCATGTTTCAGCGGATATTTGGGACCCGAACTTCCCTTATAGCCCATTTTTATGGCGATTTCCTTTAAACTGAGACGAAGCCCGTAACGTAATACAAATGCTGTTTTTTCGTTTTCACTGAGCCGGTTGGCGAAATTTCGCGCCCATTTTTTTACAAGCTCCTGGTCAAAATAAATATCCTCTGTTTTTTGGCAATGATCCGGGATAAATTCCGAAATATTTCTTCCATCAGGAAGGCTTCGCACAGGTGCGAGGAACCTGACGGGCACATGAAGGCCGATCCAGCGGATAAAATCCCTGAGATCAGCCCGGACAGGTTTGCCCCACATTTCAGAAACCTTTTCCCAGAAATGCGCTGCCAGCATGAGCAGAACCTTTTTTTTATTGACGGATTCATAATCAAGTTTCTGAGTAATCTGATCAGGGAAAGGGATATCCCTGATATCCTCTGCGGATAGCGGCGGTATGGGGACTGCTTCGGCACTCATGCTGAAAGCAGATGAATTACTTTTCGCAGAGATATAAAAATTATCTGATAAGCGTAATACATCTGCCGCGTGTTTATACAGATATCGCTGCGGATCTTTCAGGGGCCTCCGTGTCTTCCCGATCCAGTAGTTAATGAAAGCTTTTCTGAGGCGATGGTGGCCCCCGGGAAGACCTGACAAGAGTAGCATCTTCCGAATTCTCAGTTCATTTTCAAGAATAAAAAGCACCAGTTCTGAACGGATATCCTTCCAAACTTCATGATTTTCACTATAAATCTTATTATCCTGCATGAAAGAAAGCTGCCTGGATATTGCATGGCGCATTACCGAGCGGGCCACGTCTGACAGCATACGCTGAGTGTCCGGATGTTCAAGCCATTCCCTCAGAAGGTTTTCCATATTTCAATCTCGCGAGTCAGTTTTTTTGAAAAATTCTCCTTCAACGCCGTAATAACATAAAAGCGCATGACGCGCAACTTTAACGCTATGTGCAACTTATAATGCCACAAAGGCACAAAGGCGCGAAGAAATGTAGGGTGGGTGGAGCGAAGCGGAACCCA
>JAUCGG010000262.1 GCA_030378015.1 Desulfococcaceae bacterium HSG8 | reverse complement strand
ACCGGCAACCGCCCGGAGCTTGCGGAGGGGGCGGTTGCCCGGTTCAATGGCTGGTTAGCAAACCCTGTGCCTCTTCAACAAAGAAGGTGTCGGATATCTAAAACTTTTATCATTTTTAAATTCCATCAACTTAGTGCTTCGTTTCAGAAATAATGAACGCGGAGTGCAAAGCTTGCTTTGCGATAATCCCGCACAGGCGCAAAGCAAGCTTTGCACTCCTCCGTTTTAACCCGGACATTATTTATGAAACAGAGCACTTAGAGTCGATTTTGTCAGTTCTAATGGCAGCATCAATTATCGGCGTTGGAAACCTCGGAAATTCATTTCTTTCATCATTTCGGAATACTCCGAACCCCCGCGGCGGGGGATTTGCCAATCCCTCGCGAGCAACGGGTATATTATTTTTTGGGAAATCCCTAACATCTTATCTTATGTTCCAATTTCCAATTTTAAATAAGCATTCATGAAAAAGCCAGGTTTTTCACCCCCGAATATGAAAATATGAAGTGAAAACAGATAAAAAACCGGCTTTTCAGAATGCATTTTCATAGTAAAATGGGGGAGCATAAAAACATCTTCTCAGAGAATCATGCAGTCCGCCACAAGCTCCCACAGATATTTCACCTGGAGGTCTTCCATATCGTATTCTTTTTTAATATTGTTAAGCTGACCGTGACAGCTATGGCAGGGAACAACAATCATTTCCGCACCGGTTGCCTTTATCTGTGCCATCTTTTTCCTGCCGTAGCGGATGCGTTCCTCATTATATCCTGTGGTCATGGTTCCGCCACCGCCGCCGCAACAGAACTGGTTCATCTTCGCGGGATAAAGATCAACCCAGTTTTCCAGGCACTGATCAAGTATCCATCTCGGCTCATCAAAAAAACCGTGCCCGAACAGCTTTTCCGCCTTCCTGCCGTAATTGCAGGGGTCATGATAGGCAGCCAATACGTCAAATTTTGATCTGTCCAGCCTGATTCTTTCCTCCCTGATGTATTGAATCAGGAGATCAAACACTGTGACAGTCCCGAATTTTTCCAGGGCTTCGGGGTACCATTTCTCAAGACCAGACCTGGTCGCAAGATATGCGTGCCCTCATTCGGGCCAGAGAAGATTTTTTATTTTCAGCTTCTCCATATTTTCAACAATGCGCCCCACCATAGTTTTCATGGCCCCGTCATCGCCGGTAAAAAGCCCCCAGTTTGTTCCTTCCCAGTTATCAGAGGGAACAGTCCAGTCTTCTTTTGCAACATGAAATATCTTCCACCAGTGCTTGAGGTCGTCCGTGTGAGTATTAACAAGCTTGTTGTGGATGGTTGTCAGGATATTGGCCCCTTCCTTATCCACAGGAACCTTGAAATCCTCGAAGCCAGATTCTTCAGCAATCTCCTCTCCCACATCTTCCAGGATAAATACAAAATCCTCTTTGGGCAGGCGGAGGTTATTGCCGGTTTCCAGGGCTGCAGCAAGTCCTTTGTGGAGGATTCCCGGGACAGCTTCCCGATCCCGAAGCCCCCGGATGCTTCGCACCACATTTGGGATATCTATTTCCATTGGACAGACATGCTCGCATTTGGCGCACATGGTGCATATCCAGGGCCATCGGGCCTCCACGACTTTATCTTCAAGCCCCAGCGAAACCATACGGATAAGCTTCCTGGGATCAAACCCGTCAATGCCGGATACGGGGCATGAGCTTGAACAGAGTCCGCATGTCAGACAAAAATCCTGTGAGAAGGGCCATGACCGGAAACGATCATGGTCTATCTGATCCATTTCTATTATATCAGATGTTTCCTGCATGTTTTTTCACCTTGTTATTAAATTCCCCGGCAAGTAAAAAGTTCACTCCGAAAGCTTCTGAGAGTTGTCAGTTCGGAGTGCAAAGCTTGCTTTGCGAATTGTACTCGGACACAGGGACTCGCAAAGCAAGCTTTGCACTCCGGACAACCTTTCGAACTGTTGAGCAGAATCGGATGATTTGAAAATATCTGTCATCCTGATTTGAAAAATTATGACTGCCGAGAATATCGGTGGGGTAGAACCCGGGTAGAACCCCACCCTACTCCGTGTTATTGGGATAAGCTGCTCGGGCCCAGGTCGAGGATTGTTTTCTCAAATCCGTTCACAATATCAGCAAACTCCTTCGCCATATTGGATGCGAGGGTTCTGATCAGAAGGCGTTCTGATTCAAATCCTGTTTCCGAGAGGATTCCCGATATATGATCCGTTCTCTTTCTTGCATGAATATTTCCACGCTCGGAATGGCAGTTTCCTTCATGGCAGGTCAGCACCAGCACGCCGTCCGCATGATTCTGAAACGCTGAAAAGATATGCTCATGGGACACTCCCCCCGCGCACGGAACTTCTATAATTCTCAGCCCCCGTGGAAGCGTATGCCCCATGCACGATGCCAGGGCTTTGGCCCGAACCGCGGAACGCCTGCAACAGAATGCGACCAGGAACGGGGTTGTCGTCTCTTTCTTCTGAGGTATGCCCTTTATGATCTGATCTGAAATCTCATCCCGGGTGAGTTCCTTTATGGTCACTGCATGAGCCGGGCATTCTGCCGTGCATATGCCGCATTGTTCACATGCTTCGGGAACTACAAATGGCCTGGCGTTCAGTATAATGGCCCGGTACGGACATACACGATAGCAGGTCAGGCAGCGCACACACAGGCCCTTGTTAACCTGGGCCGCGGTTTCCGGCTGATCTGCCTCCGGTTTCAGAACTGAAATGACAGCATTTCCCGCGTCTGTTACCTGATCCGCAGGAGAGTGAATGCTCCTCGAAGGTCCCGCGGCAAAAATTCCCTTCCGGTTTGTCAATACGCTGATCCGATGGACATTATCAGCTTGGACAAATCCGTTTTGATCAGTGTCCAATTCCAGGAGTGCCGCAAGTTCGGCGATATCTTCGGAAGGAAAAATCCTCTCATCCACAACTGTAATATCAGGGCTGAGTCTTAATTTTTCCCCTGTGATTTCATCCGTAAATGTCAGCGCGACGCCCGTATCCTTTTCCTGACGGATTTCCGGCATCACATCCGTAAATTTTACATATACCGCACCGGCTTCCCTTGTGGTACGATACAACGCTTCCAAACCGTTTCCACCGACTTTGAGGTTCTTTGTCAGAATATAGGTCTGCGCGTGAAAATTCGATTGCAATCTCAGGCAAGACTGCATGATATCCTCCAGAATCACAGGGCTGCTTTCCTTAGCCAGACCGGTGAGGAAAACGATTTTTTTACCTGAAAGCTCATCTGATTTACCATCAGACAAAAGTCCCGTGAGCCGGGAGAGGGATATCACATCCGGAGACGGCGTAAGTTCATAAGAAGAAAAATCAGGCTCTCTCACCGCTTCTTCCGCAATGACAACATTTCCCACGGTCTCGGAAAGTTCTTCTCCGTTCCTGTTCATGAGAATATTAAAACTGCCTGCTGAATCCTGGCAGGAGACCAGTTTTGTGTTGCTAAGAACCTTTTCAGCCGAAGATATATCAGCAGAATCTTTTTTTGTCGCAACGATCACCTCCGCGCCTTGGGTAATAAGGGCTTCAGCGATACTGCGGGCGCATGGCCCGTTGCCGATTACCAGTGTTTTATCTGTCAAGCGTATCACCCCCTTGAAAAGTAAAGGGACACGGATAAACACAGATACACACGGATTTTATTACAAAATGATCCGTGTGTATCCGTGTGTATCCGTGTCCTATTTTTTGGAGAATTCCCAAAGTGAAAAGTGAAATAACGCGATGTACAACATAATGCCGCGAAGACACAAAGGCGCGAAGTCTCACGAAGGTTCTTTGTGTGTCTTCGTGTCTTGGTGGTATTGTTTAAAACAAGTTACACATGGCGTGAAATAGGAACCCGATATCAGTATATTTACTTTTCACTTAAATATTTGACAGTTTCCCATGCTGCATTGCCCGCGCTTGCAACGGATTCGGCAATGCTCATGGGCCCCCGGGCCGCTCCGGCCAGGAAGATGCCGTCCCGGGAACTGCTGAAAAATCCGGTATCGGCAAGTTCTGCTCCGAGCAGTCCTGCCAGATGTTCCGTGTCTTTGCCGGGTGTCAGCCCGGCGGAAAGAACCACAAGATCAAATATTTCCTCCGCAGGTTCCCGCGTGTTGCTGTCCAGGAAAGCCATCTGTAACCTGTCATCATCTGTCCTGAAGATATCCCCGGGTATGGCGCGTATCATGCGGAATTCCTCTCGGATATCTTCATAAACTCCCTGGAAGTCACTGCCGAATGTCTGCACATCAATATAAAAAAACGTGATCTCTGTTTCAGGCCCCCGGGCTTTTATCCGTCTCGCCATGCGAAGCGATGAACCGCAGCATATTTTCGAACACCACAGGTGATTCAGGCTGGCATCCCTGCTCCCCACGCACTGGATAAAAGCAATCCGTTCTGCCGGCTTATTATCCGAGGGGCGAAGCAGGATATCCTGCTGCCTCAGCATCCGTTCCGCTTCCAGGTTGGTGATCACATTGGGAAACACTTTATACCCGTAAGGCTTGTCTTTGGGATCAAAGCCGGTAAATCCTGTGGCAACAATGATCGCGTCCGCTTCGCAGGCATAGTCTCCCGGTTTCTGATCAAGCCGGATCGCGCCTTCAGGACATGCTTCCTGGCATACATTGCAACTGCCGTCTTTTATAAAAAGACATTTTTCCGCACAGATTGCATAAAAAGGGGTGTGGTGCTTTGAGAATCCCTGCATGACCGCGCCCGCCGAAGGGCACTTCTCAAGACAAACTCCGCACCCGTTGCATTTATCAGGATCAATGTACTCCGGCCCTGTCTGAAAGGTTACGGAGAATCGGTCGGATTTTGTTACCTTCTCAACACAAGTATTCCGCATGAGCCTGATTTTTGGATTCTCCGTCACATTTTCAAGCTTTTCTTCCGCCACACAGGCCCCGCATTTCACACACTTATCTGTGGCTTTGCATGAGAACTGAATCGCGTGCCCCCCGGGAAAACCCGTTTTTTCCACAAGTTCAACGCTGATATCGAAGCGCGCCAGTTCCAAAGCAGCGGAAAGGCCGGCCACGCCTCCGCCGAGTATAAGCACATTTTTATCAGGCATATAGTCTCCTTAAAAAAATGAAACGTGAAGCGTGAAACGTGACTCATATTAACGCATCACGCATCACGCTTCATTTTTCTACAAATTGATCACCGCTGCATCGCTGATCAGCTTTATGAGTTCGCCGCCGGTAGCCATCCTCGCGCCTTCGATCAGGTCGTTTTCTGAAATCATTCTTGACTTTGCACAGGGGGTGCAGACAAGAATGGGTACTTCATTTGCCTGAAGATAGGTGATGTGGTCATCAGCACTGTCCCCGGTGGCTGCCCTGAGATTTTCGGTAATTCCCTTTTTGGCAATATAAACCCCTTCATCCAACAGGAAAAGGGTTATGTTTTTACCTTCTTTATGCGCCACCATTGCAAAAAAAACAGCCCTTGTTGCCCGGTTGGGATCATCAGTCCCGCAGGATAGCGTAACTACAACATTATTTGTCATATGTTCACCTCTCTGGTTTCATTGCAGGCCCAGGCAGTCTTTTCCGGATTTTTTCAGAAAAGAATGACAAACCCGCTGTTTATTATAAATATAAGTGTGTTCTGATATTTAATATAAGGAAATCAGGTTACAGCAAACCGCCATGAAAAGCAATATTTTTTTGATTCGGGAGTCTGATCTTATGGGGGATTTGGAAAAAGAGGTCGTTCGGGCCGCGAGGCTCGGCTCGGATTGACAAATCCGAGCCATGTCACCGCCTGAAGCTAAGTGCTTTGATCGAAAAAGTTCGTAGTACCGCAACGTACAAGTTCGTCCCCCCCTTTCTTAAAGGGGGCCGGGGGGATTTTTCTTGCGAAAAAAGGCGGTTGCGACAAAAATCCCCCCCGGCCCCCCTTTAAAAAAGGGGGGAGGAATTTACAAGTTGCTGTAGTAGTGCCGCCTTCAGGCGGCCAGGTTTGTCAGGCTGACCTTCTGATTTAACAGAGACCGCCTGAAGGCGGTACTACGAACTCTGCTGAATTTATTTCAACTGTTGATCCGGACTGACTTTATCCAGTATCTTACCTGAACCATTCAGGATAAATATGATGAAGCTGTTTTCAGCAGCATCGTTAAGCAGTTCTTCGTAAAGAACAGCCTGTACTTCATATTTTGGGCCCTTTTCAAAAACCAGGCTGTTGTAGCATTTCAGGGCCTCATCTTTCTCTAAAAAAGTCGGGATAAATGATACATCGCTTTCATCATCATGCTGTCCCAACACCTTTGCCTCTCCTTCGGGATTCTGAATCACAACCCACACCCAGGAATCTTTATTGACCAGTTTGCTCATTTCAGCCCCCTTTCTTTGATCCCAAAAAAATAATAATATCAGTAGATCGAAAACTTTCCGATAAACCTTTGTGAACAGTGGATTCCGGGTTAAAATTAAAAAACATCCGCTTTTTAATTTTCTCCGGAATGACAATTTAACATACTGTCATTCCGGGAAAAATCGGAAAACGGATGTTTTCCGATTTTAACCCGGAATCCACTGTTTGCAGAAGTTTTCGATCTGCTGAATATCAGTAGATCGAAAACTTTCCGATAAACCTTTGTGAACAGTGGATTCCGGGTTAAAATTAAAAAACATCCGTTTTTTAATTTTCCCCGGAATGACAATTTAACATACTGTCATTCCGGGGAAAATCGGAAAACGGATGTTTTCCGATTTTAACCCGGAATCCACTGTTTGCAGAAGTTTTCGATCTGCTGATAGTACAGACCCGGCGGGTTTTAAAACCTCGCAGGTCTGCATTTTATGAAGCCCCGCTAAAACCCGCAAAGACCTGCGAGGTTTTCAGACATGTCTTTTAATACAGACCCGGCGGGTTTTCAAACCTCGCAGGTCTGCTTTTCATAAAGCCGCGCAACCCGCAAAGACCTGCGAGGTTTTCAGACATGTCTTTTAATACAGACCCGGCGGGTTTTCAAACCTCGCAGGTCTGCATTTTATGAAGCCGCGCAACCCGCAAAGACCTGCGAGGTTTTCAGACACGTCTTTTAATACAGACCCGGCGGGTTTTGAAACCTCGCAGGTCTGCTTTTCATAAAGCCGCTGAACCCCGCAAAGACCTGCGAGGTTTTCAGACCCGTCTTTCAGTACAGACCCGGCGGATTCTGAAACCTCGCAGGTCTGCATTTCATGCGAGGTTTTCAGACACGTCTCATAGTCAGCAGATCGGAAACTTTCCGGTAACTCTTTGTTAACAGTGGATTCCGGGTTAAAATTAAAAAACATCCGTTTTTTAATTTTCCCCGGAATGAC
>JAUCGG010000045.1 GCA_030378015.1 Desulfococcaceae bacterium HSG8 | reverse complement strand
ACTTCGCTATCATTTCGTCGATATAAAGCCTGAACTGAAGCGGATCTCCGACTATGATTTCGCAGGTTTCCCGCGGAAAAGGGAGGCAGATCGTGCGATTCTGCCGCGGGGCCGATTCCGGCGTATTCTTTTTATTCATCGGAATTTTCTCCTTAAAAGTGAATTACTATAATCCGTTTTTACAACGGAGCCGAAGCCTTGTCAATACGAGAATGCAGTCTCCCCTAAATCCGTTATAATCAGTATAAATGCATGGCTGGTTCTGCCCGAACAGAACCTCATCCTGCAGTTCCATAAGGTCTGCGAGGTTTCGGAAACCTCGCAGGTCTTCGGATATCCGAAATCTGATCAGCGGGTGTTAAGTGCCTGATCAATAATTTTGTAACATTTCTGAGACGGCGATGCTCTGAAAATTCAGAATGAGACGTCAGAAAAATGTGGCTTCGCCGAGGGATAAATCCCCCCGCTGATAGCTAAAGAATGCTGAAGCAACCTGAGAACCTGATTAAAATCACGAACCGGAAAAAATAGCTGCCTTCAGGCTGCTTTCAGCCGGGGGATTTATCCCTCGGCGACGCTTTCGGCCCCGGCATTGATGTCGGGGCAATTTCCCGCCGTGCTGATTATGCGGCATAGGGCTGCACTTCCTGCTCAAGCTGATTTTCCAGTCTGTCTTCGGCAAGAGCCAGGTCATAATGTCCTTGCAGACCGATCCAGAACCGGGGAGACATTCCGAAATATTTTCCGAGACGCAGAGCAATCTCAGCGCTGACAGATCTTTTGCCTCCGATAAATTCATGAACATATGCTTCCGGAACACTTATCGCCTCCGCCAACTGATGTTCGCTTATTCCCATGGGTTTCAGAAATTCCTCTGACAGGGTTTCCCCCGGATGAACGGGCGGGATTCTTTTTTCGTTCATAAAAAGCACCTCCGTCTTTAATGGTAATCTGTGATTTCAGCGTTGCCGAGGGATAAATTCCCCGGCTGATAGCTGAAGGATGCTGAAGCAACCTGAACCTGAGAACCTGATTAAAATCGCGAACCGGAAAAAATAGCTGCCTAATACATGTAGCGTAATCTTTCAGATTGCGCCGGAAAGAACATATCCGGTGAGGCGCAATCTGAAAGATTACGTTACGTTACCGCTAAAACATATTTTCATGCCCGCCCTGATCATGAGCGTTTAATCCTGTAAATCCCGGTTCAGACAATACGCGAATCCCGGTTCAGACGAATTGGTGGGGCAAGCCCCACCCTACATATATTGATGCCCGCCTTTCATCCTGTAAATCCTTTACCGTGAAAATACATGTAGCGTAATCTTTCAGATTGCGCCGGAAAGAACATATTCGATGAGGCGTAATCTGAAAGATTACGCTACGTTACCGCTAAAACATATTTTCATGACCGGGGTGCCCTGATCATGAGCGTTTAATCCTGTAAATCCGAGTTCAGACAAATAATAATCAATCTATGACGCATTGCGTCATAAGCAAATTTTGCCGCGCGGGCTACGCCCGCAAAAGGTAAAAAGGTAAAAAAGCCAAAAGTTAAGGGGTCCTCACGAGACGGAACCCGAGGAGGTTGCCCCGGCTGGCTGGCGAGTAGTGGTCCCGCTCGGCGCAGCGCACGTACGCGGGTTTGCCGTACCAACTGCCGCCCCGGCGCACCCGGTCGGATCCGCCATCAGCATATATGGGATTGTTACGCTTATGTTTCCTGTAAGCATCGCTGTCATATATGTCCTCACACCATTCCCATATATTGCCGAGCATGTCGTACAGCCTGAAGCTGTTGGGACTGAAGCTGCCGACAGGAGCCGTCACCGCATAACCGTCATCGCAATTATGGGTCTGATCTGCGACACTCGCATACCTGCAAGCATCATCCGGGTCATCTCCCCAGAATCTTGCGGTCTGTGTTCCCGCCCGGCAGGCATACTCCCATTCTGCTTCGGTAGGCAACCGGAACTCATGGCGGCTTTTCCCTGTCAGCCATTTCGCGAAAGCCTTTGCATCATCCCAGCTTACCCTCACCGCGGGCTGGTTATCCCCGTCCAGGAAATTCCCTTCATAATCTCCGCTGTTATGCCCGGATTTGTATTTCCTGTACTGTTTATTGGTCACCTCGTATTTTCCCATCCAGAATCCGTCAACGCAGACCTCATGCACTGGCCCCTCATCCGAATACCTGCCCTTTTCACCGGGCGGACTTCCCATTTTGAAACACCCCTTGGGAACCCATACAAATTCCATGCCGGTTACGGGGTCAGTCCAGGTTCCCTCCGTTTCAGGTTCTTTCTCCGGCAGGGTGGTCGGAGTAAGCCGGGGCACACTTGTGGTGGTGACAGATGCCTCGGCAGGACGGATACGCACCCGGGTTTCTTTCCCCTTGGCAACATCCGCGGTTCTGCTGATACACCGGCTCCCGGAACAGACTTCCACTTCATGCCTGCCCACGATCTGGTCATAATATCTTTTCGCGTCGCCCTGTTCGATGTTTCCCATATCAGTGCCGTCAATAAAGACTTTCCCGGTAACATAAGACGTAAGCAGGATAATCCCGTATTCGGCAACGATTTCCCCCTTGGGTACAACGGGCAGGGATTCCCTGACTTTTCCGTCAAGCTTCACATTTTTCGCGTTTGAATCAACAAAAACAAAGGTGCCGCGATATTTGTCCTCCTCCAGTTCCCAGCGGCGGGGCGTGAGTTTTTTATCATACCGCCGCGCGAATTCCTTCACATTTATCTCGGTCTGTGCAAAAACCTGGTTGATGGTCACAAATCCCGAGGTATTTTTCCTGGCATTCCTGAGAGAGTCCAGGAAGGCTTTGGTAAAGACGCTGTGTTCTCTCACGCCGAAGGTTTTTTCCGATGCTGTCCCCGCGGTGATCACCGTGCGGCTGCCGTTGCCGCTCAGGGTTGACAAAAGCCTGCGGTAAGAATCCGAATCCCCGGATTTGGCCGTAAAAGCCAGCCCGGAAACACAGCAGTCATAAATAAAAAGGAGGTGGCCCGCGGGGATAAATCTGCTCCATTCCTCACATTCGTCAATACGGAGAACATTGGCGGCAAAGTCATCGGGCCTGGCACGGGACAGTTGGATATAGCCGGTTCTTCCTCCCAGGTCCGCTCCGTGCCCTGAATAATAGAACAGCAGGCGGTCATTTTTCTTCAAAGACCTGCGGAATTTGTTCCGCATGTAACGGTTCAGCAGGGCCGGGGTGACAACCTCGTCAGAAGCCGAATAAACCTCATCAAATCCCCCCTGGTTCAGCAGGAAAAGCCGCAATGCTTCCAAGTCATTCTTTACAAAATCCAACTGGGGTGAAAGATGCTCATACCTGCTCACGCCTGCTAAAAACGCCACACTTCTATCAAAAGGAAGCCCGCCCCCGTCTGACAGAACAACATCCAGGACATTTTCAAGCTGTTTGAAAAACCAGGGTTTTTTATCAGTGTCTCTTACCCGGAACCAGTGCTTCACCCCGTCCTCCAGCGTCTCCTCCCGGATATCATTCCCTGCCCAAGTCACATCCTGAAAACAGCATATAAAAACAGTGAAGACAGCGCACAGGAAAAGGAGATGGTTGAATCTGTTATCCATGTTTTTTTTCTAAATGTAATGAAGTGTAGGGTGGGTGAAGCGAAGCGTAACCCACCATTGATTATTATAAATCATTACCCCGAAGGGGTTTCAGGGCGAAATTTTCTTCACCCGCCCTGAACCTTGTGTCATGTACTTACCCCGAAGGGGTTTCATATACTAGCCCAGGGTAAGCGGAGCGCCACCCTGGGTAAACTGAAAAACTATGATCATTCCCTGAAGGGGATACATAAAAATTCCCGGTTCTGAAAATTTACTGGCTGGAGTCGGGTATCATTATTTATGCATCCCTTTCAGGGCGAAAATTTTCTTTACCCGAAATGCCCGGCATAGCAGCAATGGTGGGTTACGCTTCGCTTCACCCACCCTACAACTACTAGCCCAGGGTAAACTGGAAAACTATGATTATTCCCTGAAGGGGATACATAAAAATTCCCGGCTCTGAAAATTCGGCCATTTGTCTGAACTCGGATTTTCAGGATTAAAGGATAAACAGGATGTACAGAATGTTATCCTGTAAAGCCCTTAATTCTGAAAATCGTGGTTCAGGGCGAAAATTTTCTTTACCCGAAATGCCCGGCATAGCAGCAATGGTGGGTTACGCTTCGCTTCACCCACCCTACAACTATGTAATGCCTTCGTGTCTTTGTGGCCTGTGTTCAGTTAATGCGGTTTCGCTTCACCCTGCAACGGTTTTTTCTTTACCGCTCCCCGCCTGTTGTCAAAATATTCTTTCCAGAAAAACCCGTTTTCAAAAGCCACAAAAAACACCATCATCTTCGCGGTGGTCAGGTTGGCAAGGTCAACATCGGCGTTCTGCATTGCTGCCAGCAGGGGAATGAACACAATGGGAGAGGCAAACACCGGCGCGATAAACATACTGAAGTCAAACTGTTCCCTCTCTTCCTTTGGCTGGGAAAATCTGTTATACGCGTAGTGGGCGAACATTCCCATTATCATGAAAAAATACAGCACAATAACAAAGTAAACCTCTTTGTTTCCGTCCCCTTTGGCGACCGTGGAGCCGGGAGCATAAAAAAAGAAATACAGGAAACCGGAACATATGGCGATGGCAGCCAGTTGGATGATAAAACTCCTGATATTCCTGTATTTCACAAAACCCAGGACAGAGATCGCCAGCAATCCGGCCAGGGACACACCTGTCAGAGCTATCATTAATAACGACATAATATTTTTCCTTTCATTCTGAGTTCATTCCCGCAATCATCTCATAAAACAGAATCCTTTTCAAGTTTTTACGCGATGTGAAACTATAATCAGTAGTAGATCGAAATTTTTGCAGGCAGTGGATTCCGGGTTAAGGCGATTTCCAGAAAAGAATATACTACATCACTTTTTAAGTTCGTCCCCCCCTTTTTTAAAGGGGGCCGGGGGATTTTATGCTACAAAAAAGGGGGTTGCGGGAGAAATCCCCCCCGGCCCCCCTTTAAAAAGGGGGGAGGAACTTACAAGTTGATGTAATACCAAGTGCAGTTTGTAGTTCCGCCTTCAGGCGGTGTCATGCCGCCTGAAGGCGGAACTGCAAACTTCTATTGCTCTTGCTCTGTTTTTTGTTGCGATCAGGATCAGGAGAAAGAGAAAGAAAAGTGGCCGAAACGAAGATCATGGCCAAAATCCGGCTTGGCTTGTGAGCTTGAAGGATTTTCGGACACCTTAACGGAGCGAATTAAGAATACGACCGATAAACAAAACGCTGTTGGTCTGAATATCCCGGATAAAAAATATGAATGGCCGATCAATAGTTACTTCCAGTGGCTCTTCGGGCGTTGCTCCATCCAGGACAATAACCGCGGTGGCTGCGGCCGCTTCCGTACCTGCTTCATCTACGGATACGAATCCCTTGTGCAGCACATCCCCGATAAAAAGATAACGGGTTCCGTCAATACCGGAGAAATCCGCTTCAGGATAGGAAAACGCTATCGGCATTCCCATTCGGGATAATGTTTTCTTCAGGCTCACAGACTCCGATTCATAACTGAATTCAGGCAGTGCAAGTCTTATCTTCGTGTATGCAAGCCTGTCTGAAATTTCATTCATCCGGTCGTGGGTCAGGGATTCCTCAAATGCCTCAAACTTCCCGGTCCCGGGAAGCAGGATCACCATTGACATTTTCCGGCCATCATACATAAGCTCCACAGCCTGGAAGTCCTCCCCTTCCGCATAGCGGAAATTCTCCGTTTGCGACATCATCGGAACCGTGACCGACGTGCCGTCGGACAGATAAAAGGGATTATCCCGGGTGAATTCTTCCTCAAAAGGATCACTCCATGCCGCATTGAAGTAAATGGCATTGGTGAGAACCAGACGAGTCTCCGATAAGATGGCGCCCGAAGGGATCAGGTCTTCAATTTTTTCCTCTGTCTTTTCACTCACCCAGTTATTAATAGCGATTCGGGATTCCTCCGGAAATTTAGCAAAATCAAGCAAGTTCATCCCCGCTCCGTAGTTTCTGGCCAATACATCCAAGAAATCTGTGAGAAAGAAGTAATCCTTCTGCCCCCATATGGAATTGGCGATATTTAAACGAAACCCTTTCCCATCCTGCCCTTCACTGTTTTCACCGCGGCTGGCAAGTGCGATATCCAGTGCATTGAACCCGGGGTGCAGACGTTCCTGCGGAAGAGTGAAATGGCAGGTTTCTTTCATCTGCCGGGCGGTTTCATCCCTGGCTCCCGCGTACGTCATGGCCAGTGCCAGGGATATGCTGTAAGGAGAGTAAAACAGGTTTCCATCCTGCTCGCGGATTGCCTGGTAGAGATCGAAAGCAAACGCGTTGTTGCCGGTAACGAGTTCATTCAACTCTTCTTCGCTTACATCCGGCGACGTTTCACGGGACAGATCCGAGCGAAGAACCTCTGCTTTTTCCGTGCTGCTGAACGTATATTCCAAAGTAAAATAGCCCTCTGCATTATTTGCATCCCTGATCCGCATGATTATTTTTTTCAGGGTATCATTCGGATATTGTTTCTGATATTCATCTTTCAGGCGCGACAGGTCAAAGGTAAGCTCTTTTCTGATCTCCGCCTCACAGGGATCGCCGTTTGAATCATGGGCAAGCAGAATCTCAGCCTGTACAGGATATGATTCCAAAAAATAATTCCACGCGACAAGCTTGAATTCATGTGTTTCACATCCGCCGCTGTAATGCACACTGAAGCGGACTTCATCGCCTTTTATTTCCGAATTTTCGATTATATACGGATCGTTATCCCAATCATCGGGTAAAGTCCCGTTCGCCATGATGACAGTACTATCCGTATCAGATGAGGATGTTCCGAGCTTTCCGCATTCCTTTAACGCTGTCATAATTCTTGAATCTGATCTCGGATCATTCCCTGTGAAATAATCAGATGTGGGATATCCGATCTCTATACGGGCAGTATTATCCGAAGATTCAGCAATGAGCGTGACACCGTCAAATGTCCGTGAGAATATGTGTGACCAGATTACCCCCGCATATATAGGCTGATCTCCGACGCATACGAAAAACGCGTTTCCGATATCCTGTTCTGCCAGCTTTTGCTTCCCTGTTTCGGTTAAACGGATGACATGATTATCTTCCTCATAAAGAATGATATCATCCTCAGACATAATCGGTTCCGCCGCGAGTTTCACCTGGCTGATATCTGTATTCGCGAGATCATCAGGGAGAATGGTATCAGAAGGCAGACGGATACTGAAACATTCCCTGCCGGAAGAATCTTCATTTTTGCATCCGGTAAAAATCGCACAAAGCATCATAAGAAATAATGCTGTCTTTATAAAATTCTTCTTCATTTATGTCCTCCTTGATTTGTTTGCAGTCACGATTATCGAATCGGGCTGTAAGTTTTTAAGCAAGGAGTCCGAAAATCTTTCTCGGAAACGGATTTTCGTACTCCTTTTTTATCAGGAATCCCAAAAATAACTTACCCGAGGTTTCCAGAACGCAGATAAAATCCGTCATTTGTTCGTGTTTTATACGGCAGATCAGCATCGGGCATATTATTTTTCGGATCCGTAAAGAAAAATACATTCATCAGATCGGAACCTTTCCGAAAAACTTGGCAAACAGCGGATTCCGGGTTAAAATTAGAAAACATTCGTTGGCATCCTCATTTGTCAGTTTACACTTCACTGTAGAACAATTTTTCAAATTGTTTAAACAATTTGAAATTGTTGTTCTACAGCCGGAAAAAGTGCAAACTACTTTTCAGCTTTATGAAAGTCTCCGGAGTTCCGGGAGGTTGTATGCCAAAAAAGAAATTCAGCGAGCACCAAACACGGTCAGGAGTGCAAAAATTAAGCGAAGCGGTTTTTTGCATCGCATCTCTTCTCGGAGGAGTGATCTCCTGACACTCTCCTGCAAAAAACGATGTACTTAAATTCTATTCAGTTGCAATAAGGCGTGTGCTTTTCACTCCTTCTGTCAGATAATAACAAACGGCGGGTTACGCTCCTCTGCATTTTATCAGTTCAGCCATGACTCGATTTTCATGCCCATCCGGAACGCGCATGGGGCCCTCATGCCGAATTTCTCCACATCCCCGATAAGCTTGTCGGGGATTCCGTCTTTTACAACTTTCCCATCTTTCATAATAATCAGTCGATCCGCATGCACAACAACTTTTTCCAAATCATGTGTCGTAAGGATGATGGTATGCCCGTTGCGGTGCAGGGAAAGAATCTGTTCCAGGATCTGGCGGATTCCCGGGTAATCCAGATTTGAAAACGGCTCATCAAACACCAGCACCCTGGATTTCATGGCGAGAACTCCTGCGATGGCGAGCCGCCGTTTTTCCCCGCCTGAAAGCAGGTGAGGACGACGGTCAGCAAACATTTTCAGCCCCACAGCCGTTAACGCTCCTGAAACCCGTTTTTCTATCTCTTTCCTGTCAAGGCAGAGGTTTTCGGGTCCGAAAGCCACATCATCATACACGGTTTCCCCAACAATCTGGGTATCAGCATCCTGGAATACCATGCCCACCATCTGCCTGGCTCTTACAAGGTCTTCTTCCACAGGAATGCCGTCCAGGATGACCGCGCCCGTACTGGGGAGCAGGAGGCCGTTCAGATGGCGCAAAAATGTTGTTTTACCCGAACCGTTCTGACCGGAAATCAGGACAAATTCTCCTTCCCGAACAGTCAGACTGATTCCTTCTATGCCCATCCTGCCGTCTGAAAAACGATGGCTGAGATTATTTATTTCAAGAATGCTCATTCTGTCAGGAAAAAAGGAGTACAAAAATAGAGCGGAGCGATTTTTTGCAAAATCCGCTTTCCTCCGTTTTTGTACTTCTTTTCTTATTGTCAGTAGATAATGAATGCCACGAAGGCGCGAAGTCTCACGAAGTTTCTTTCTTTGTGTGTCTTTGTGTTTTCGTGTCTTTGTGGCATTATCTGTTCTCATCGGTTAAAAAAAGTTACAAAAGCAGCTATTATACCAACGCGATGTGCAACTTATAATGAATGCCACGAAGGCACAAAGGCGCGAAGTCTCACGAAGTTTTTTTCTTTGTGTGTCTTTGTGTCTTCGTGTCTTTGTGGCATTATCTTATCTGTTCTCTTCGATTAAAAAAAGTTGCACCCTCGGAATTGCATATAAAATCCGAGAAATCGGACTCCTTATCACGTTTCACGTTTCACGTTTCACGCTTCACGTTTTACGCTTCACGCTTCACATTTCGGGCAACAAACCTTTTGTTCCGTCCTTGCAGGATTCCGCAATAACAGGCCTCAATGCTTTTGCAATCGCCACAGCAGCAGCAATTTTCAGGATATCTCCGAGAAGGAACGGGTACATCCCTGCTGCCAGGGATTTGACAAAAGTCATGCCTGTGACAATCTTCAGCCACGTCACCCCCAGGGTATAAACGATAGCCGTGGCACAGATCATTGCAGCAATATCAAAGAGAACACGCCCTTTTGCTTTTTCTGTAATGACCCCGATCAGCCAGACTGCCGGGAGATATGAAATGAGATAGCCGCCGGTGGGTCCCACAAGACGTCCGATTCCCCCGGTTCCCCCGGCAAATACAGGAAGGCCGCAGGCCCCGGCCAGAAGATAAACAGCGACACTTGCAAGTCCCCATCTGCTGCCCAGCAGAAGCCCGGCAAGCATGACAAAGAGATTCTGGAGCACGATGGGAACCGGCCCTACGGGGATTGCAATGTAAGAACCTGCGGCGATTAATGCGGCAAGCAGCGAAGCGTAAACAGTCATCCTAAGTTGTTCAGATTGATTCATAATATTTTTTCTCCTTTTTTTCTTTATTCTTTATTCTTTCTTTTTTAAGTTTGTAACGACCAATTCAGCGAAGCGGAACCCAAAAGTGTCGGGTATATTTTTTACTGTCAGGATGATAAATCAGCGGAGTGCAAAGCTTGCTTTGCATGTCGTTCGACTCAGTTCATGCCGAAGCAGGGATTATTGCAAAGCAAGCTTTGCACTCCGCATTCGGAAAATTTTTTCTGTCAGCAAATTCATTAGGCGGAGAGCTTTTTCAATTGCTTTGCGAAAGCCATGCCGGTCATGATGAGCGATTCGGGATCAAGATAGTGCTCGGCCTGCCTTTGAAACAGCACGGAGCAGGTGGCAGGAAATTCATCATCGCTGTCATTAAAAAGCAACAGTATTCCTACTCGCGGCAGGACCTTGAATTCCATAGCAAAATCATAGGACAAATCCATGTCGCAGGGTTTGCCGAGCAGTTTTCGGGATGCGTCCGATAATGCGTCCAACCGACCTGAAAACCGCTTGACAATGGGCTTTTCCGTATCACTGGTAAAAACATTAAGGTTTGTAAATTGGGATATCTTGCGAAGGTCCTTGAGTGCGGCCCACTCCCTGTTCACAACAGGAGCGTCGGGACATAGCAGCAGATATTTAAAGAGTATCACGCAAACCACGTAATTGGGCCGGTTACCGGACGCATCTGTAATCCCTTTACCAGAAACAACATACTCTTCACCTAAAAAGGGGATAATAACCTCATCGCCCCGTAATTCGATGCCAAGTGTGTCCTTTATGGATGAAAAATCAAGCTCACTGACTTGGCTGCAATAATCTTCGTAATGAGTTTCAAAAATACTTGCTTCCATGTTATTTAATCTCCGTGATAAAGAGCGATTCCTATGAGGGGGATATCCGAATCCTCTCAGAATATTCCCGGGCGTTCCTTATTCGTTAAAAAATTGTTTAAGCATGATTTCGACAACTTGTGGTTGCTCCTCATATACTGCGTGTTCTGCAAAAGACACATTCAGAAATGATGATCCTTTAATTTTGTCCTTTAATTCCGACAGGGATTCCAAAGAAACCAAAAAGTCATTGTCGCCCCTGATAAGTAATGTTTTTGCACTGATATCTTCCACGCTTTCATTTGGGTGACCGGTGCTGGTTTTATCAAGCCACATTGCAGCCAGCGATTGTGTTAACATTTCAAAATCAGGCTCAGGGTTTAATCGCTGGTAAGTTTCAAAATTTTCAGAAAATATTTCCTTCGCACTTTCCGGTGTTATGGTTTTTAAAATGCCTTCAGCCTTAATTATATCTTCTTCGCTCCAAGACGAACCCATTGTTACCAGCTTCTTTACTTTTATCCTTTTACTTGCAGCAATACGATAGGCAGCTATGCCTCCGTCGCTAAATCCGAAAATATTAACGGTATTAATTTTCAACTGCGTTAGTATGGTTTCAGCATCGGATTGCAATTGTTCGTATGTCAGTTTCTTACTTCCCAAAGTTGATTTTCCATGTCCGCGGCTGTCTATACCGATTACGCGAAATTCCTCTGAAAGATAAGAAGCTATCGAATTCAAATTTTCTATATTTTCAAAGCCTCCGTGCAGGATAAGTAAAGCAGGTTTCTCTTTGTTTCCTATTTCTTCAAAGTATATTTTTCCTCCGTCAATATCTGCATATTGTCCTGAATTGTGATTGAATGTTTTCATGATTTGCACCTTGTAATTCAAAAGTTATTGAAATTCATTAACGCCGAATTTGCGACCGCTTGATGAACGTGTTACTTTTTTCATTCTGAGAACCCTTTCAGCCTGCGACTTCAGCCTTTTCATTTCTAAGAGATTGGGACATCTCAACCTTCCAGTTCCCTCATTCTGAAAAGTCTTTCAGTCTCAGGCTGAAACGAAATCATCCTAGCCTAAGTACTCTGTTTCATAAATAATGTCCGGGTTAAAACGGAGGAGTGCAAAGCTTGCTTTGCGCCACTACTGGATTTCCGCAAAGCAAGCTTTGCACTCCGCGGAATTTATAACCCTGACATTATTTCTGAAACGGAGCACTAAGTTGAGCGATTGTTGTCAGCAAATCTGGCTGAGTGTTTGTTATTCAAGGCTTTGCCCGTTTTGCGATTTTCACCCGATGGGTGAAAAGCCGAAAATCGCCGAAGCTCTGACATTGCGGAATGAGAATCATATTCAGATCAAAGAATCGCTCAATTTAGGGAGAAATTATTTAGTCACGGTTCCGAAAAAAACCGGAATTGCGGAAATTGCGGGCACAGAATATTCCCGTATTTTTTGTATCTTTTCGTGTGTTTCGTGTATTTCGTGGTTAAAAAAGCAGCCGTTTTCAAACAATTTCTTAACAGGGCTCCCTAAATCCGTTATAATCAGTATTTTTTCTTAACCCTTAAATGATAAGGAATGCCTGGAGAGACAAAGAAATAATAAAAAGTCTCTTGGTCCCTGGCTTCTGAAGCGTGCGCGTGAATGTTCGAGAAGATCGTCCCGTGAGGGTGGCAGTGGCAAACAGAGAATTTGAGGCATGGCTGATATTGCGAGTAAAATAGATGCGTCTAATCCTGATAGAATCACCCATAAATATGCAGAGCAAGTAGCTGGGCATGATGGGAGAATCAGGGACGCGCTTGGGCGAAAGTATTCAAAAACATATGATATGCCTGAAATGGTGAAGCATCTGCCTTTCGAAGGAGATGTTTTAAAATTTGTCCCCTCTTATGAGAAATTTTTGAAGTTTGTAAAGGAGTTGGTAAATGAGGCGCGAAAGGGGGCTGCCCCTTCGCTCTCAAAGCTTTAAATCTCTAAATCCCTAAGAAATCCGCAGACCCGATCTATTTCAGACAGTTCTTCAGTCAGTGCTTCTCCCTCAAGAGATTTCATAAAAATCCCGTGATCCTGGGGAATCCTTGCAATTACTTTTTCCCGGTCTGTATGCTCGGCCATCATTGCTTCAATCTGTTCATCCACCTTGTTAAGCACAAAGAAAACCGCTTTCCCTGCTTTTTCTCCCATCGCGCTGATTTTTTCCGCCATCATAAATGACTCAAAAGTCGGATCAATAACCCCGATGATCACATCGCACAACCCTTCTATCCCTCTCCCGAAATGCTCAATCCCTGCTTCCGTGTCAATGATGACTGTTTCATTTTCCGCGACATCAATATTTGACAGAAACGTCCTGGATAGCACGCCCATCGGGCACGCGCAGCCCTCACCGAAATCATGTATTTTACCGATAAGAAGCAGTCCGATACCGTCTGCCCGGGCAATATATTGCTCCGGTATGCTTTCAACACTCCATCTCTCATCAAAAATCCCCTGGGAAGGAAGAGACTTCGATGCTGCCATTTTTTCCTTGAATCCCTTTTTACCGCCAAGATGATCCATCAGGTTCTTAGGCAGTGGAACACCTGCCAGGCGATGCAGGCCCAAGTTAGACTCATCTGCATCAACCAGCAGCACATCATATCCCTCTTTTTTCAGGCCTCTGGCGATAAGGACGGAAATCGTACTTTTTCCGCTGCCGCCTTTTCCACAGATCGAAATTTTCATATATCCCCCAAAAAATCGGATATCCGTAATGTAGGGTGGGTGGAGCGAAGCGCAACCCACCGTTTGTTTTTGTATAGGAAATTATAATTATAAAATCCAAAGGTTGTTACGCATTACGCATTACGCATCAGACCCCCATATTGCGAACTCTCTCATCCTGCATCAGACGCGTCCGTATTCCTTTACTAATCTGATAGGTACGGCTGAAATCCGACCAGAATTCTTTGTCCTTTTCCTTCCAGCCGGAACCGAATCGTTCGTCAAAATAATCTCCAAGCTTTTCAAACAGCAGCTTCCACGGGGCTTCCCCGCGTTCATGCGCTCTTAAAAGATCTTCCAAGAGCACATCAATATCTGCAAGCTTTTCTTTAGGAAGATAAGAAATCGCGCCTTTTTGAACGGATTCCATGAGTGTTTCCGGGTTGATCGCATGAGCGGTAAGCATTACCGCGGGAATATTACGATTCGTCGCCTCTTCTAACAACTGAAGCCCGTTGACCCCCATGATATCCAGGATCGCCAGATCATATCGGAATTTTTTTATTTTCTGAGAAGCAGTTTCATAATCACGCGCTGGATCAATATGTGCTTCATCCAGGATATCTTCAATGGTTTCTATGATATCTGCTTCATCATCTACAGCCAGAATATGTTTTCCTTTGAGATAAGATTTTGTTTCAGCCATTTAAAGCCTCCTCGTCGTATCAGGGGAAACAGCCTCCTTAAATGTAACCGGAAGAATCAGGCGGAAAGTTGCCCCTTTTCCTTTTTTACTGTTCAGTTCGATATTGCCTCCGAGACACCGGGTCAGAATAAGAGCACCGGCCAGTCCGAGTCCGTGTCCTTTTCGCTGCAATATCCTGCATTCGTTTCCTTGTATCTGAGCGTACCGTCGGAAGATGGTCTCCCGATATTTTGAGTCAATGCCCGGGCCGTCATCAGTAACCTCTATCAGCAGGCTGTTATCTGCCTGATCCATCCGTATCTCAACCCGGGCCTTCCGATGATGGAGCGCGTTTTTGATAAGGTTTCCTAAAATGTGGCGAAATTTGGTTTCATCCTGATACGCCTCTGTTTGAACCAACCGGGGGGAGATATCCAGGAAGATACCGGAGTCAGACAACAATTGCAGCACTTCATTCTCTCCTTCACATTCCCTGCAACGCTCTGAAATATTCCCCGGGGTAACTTCCAGGGCTTCCAGCAGAACTTCATAAGCAATAGCTGCGGGGTGAAAACAGCCGCAGTCAAAATAGCCGGCTTCGGAGCGGCCGATTTCCAGCATATTATACACCATACCCCGGGCCTTTCGTGTGCCTCTTAATGCACGCTTCAGGATCTTTTCCTGGGATGAAGATAATGCCCCGTATTTTTCCCTTCTTTCCAACAGGGCGCGTACACAGGTTTCGACAATCGAGATGGGGTCCTTTAACTCATGAACGAGGAATTCGACCTCAACTTCCCGGAAGAAGTTCTGCCCGTCCTCTGCTATCGGTTGCTTATTTTGGGGTTTTCTGTTCACGATTGTTCTCCGTTATAAGGGGAAAAGCTGACGATCATTGCAGTTCCGCCGGAACGAAAGCAGTCTTTGACGCTCCGGCAGTGATCGCAGCCCTCGATTGTTCCCGGACAGATATCCTGGTCCCGGGGGATAAAACCGCATCGCTCCGAGGTCATCCGGATCGTAAAATGGTACCGCTCGGAAAATATCTTCATCCGAAGCAGATCAATACCTTTTCCTCCTGCATTGAAGTCATAAGGGGCGCGGGAGGAGTACTGCATGGTTTCACGGGTGGTAAAAATCCCTTCGAAAATAAGAGACTGGTTATCTGCTGTAATACCGATGCCGAAATCCCTGACTTCAAACTCGGGCCCGTTTTTTCCGCTCCGAACAGTGACCTCAATCTGTCCCTCGTCAGGGGTGTTTTCTACGGCATTACGGATCAGGCCTTCCACGATTTTCGCCAGGACATCGGGAGGAATCAATATCGGTGATGTCGTTGAAAAGTGAGTCTCCAGGCAGCAATTTCGGTGGCCAAACCGGGAATAAAGGGCCTGAATATTTTCTTCAATAAAGCGATCAGGCCGGATTTCCCGGGAAACAGACTCTTTCGGGCTGAAAAGTCCGTCCATCCGCTCACGAACTCCCTGTATAATTTTCTGAAATGAAGAATCCCGGATCCCGGGTTCCGAATCCCGGATTTCCGCCTCAAAAAGGGCTTCCACCTCATCCTCACAAACGTCCAGGAGGGTTGACAGCAGATGGTAAGTTCTGTAATTCTTTTCTTTCAGGATGTCCTCGATTTCATACTGCATTTCAAGGATACGATCCAGGTTTCTCTGTCCACGGTTCAGAATCCGTTCCCAATGCGTGTCTTCGGACTCGGAAATCTTCCTGCTCAGGAGTTTAAGAGAAGCATCCAGCACTGAGATCGGGGTTTTCAATTCATGGGAAAGGTGATGAATAACCCGCTCCTTGGCGCGATTCAGGCTCCGAACTTCCTGGTAAGACCGATTCAGTTCCTCATGGATCCATGTGTTTTCAATGGGAAGAGCCACCGTGCTCGCTATTGCGCTCAGTAATTCCGCGTCAGTCAGGTCAAATTCGCCTTTTCTCTTATTTACCGCGCATAATACACCTATCATACGATTCCGTGTACGAATAGGCACGTCAAGCATGTTTTGTGTCTTATAACCCGATTGTTCATCCACTTCCTGGAAAAAATAGGGACAAAGGGACGTATCCGTAACGATCAGCGGATGCCCCGTTCTATAAACATATCCTGCAACGCCCTTATCCGCAGGAAATCGGATTTCTTTCAGATTTTTCCCGGTTTCTGTGTTATCATAATTCGCCATTCGGAAAAAGAACTCTTTTTTTTCCTCATCAAGAAGGATCACCGACGCACCTTCCGCATCAATCAGGTTTTGGACTTCTTTTATAATAAATTCAAGAATTTCATCCAGAATGAGAAAGCTGGGCAGGGCTTTTGCAATTCGGAAAAGTGCCTGGTTACTTCGGGAAACGCGTTTCTCATCAGTCACATCCCGGAAAATCGCCACATGTCCGGCCGGTTCGTTTTCCACCCCGTAAAACACCGCGACATTCAGCAGGATATCCAGCAGTCGGCCATCCTTTGTCAGCCTCTGGGTTTCAACGCCGTGAACCACCTTTTCCTTGAAAAGCAGCCGAATACCCTGGCGGATCTCTGCCTTCAGAAAATCAGGTACAAAGGGAATCCGTTTGCCCTTCAGTTCCTCCAATGTCCATCCGAAGGTTTTCACAAAGGCCGGATTCAGGTAGGAGGTGGTGCTGTCCAGGTTGAAAACCACTACAGGGTCGGGCAGGAAATCCAAGAGGGTCCGATAGCGTATTTCAGCATGACGGCTTGCCCTGTACTGACTAAGGGTTCGTTGTTCAGATGCCCTTAAATTTTGCTGTTCTATGTATTTTTCGGTAATATCCCGGGCAATCCCTCGGAATCCGAGCTTCTGGCCGTTATCATCAGTAATCAGGTTGGCAGAAACCTCGAGAATACGTTTCTCCCCGTTTTTTCGGAGGATTTCCCATACGATATCGGTTTCTCCCCTGCCTGTACGATAAATTTTGTTAAATTGGGCAAACGCAATACCGGCATTTTTTTCATCCATGAATTTACGGAAATTGTTATCCCGTATCCCGGCCTCAGGATAGCCGAAAATCTGGCAGAGGACCTTGTTACATAATTTGAAGTTCCCCCGCAGATCGGTTTCATAAAAACCATCGGCAATATCCTCGATGAATATCCGGTAGCGTTCTTCTTTTGTTTCAGTGTGTTCTGGCATTTCAATAATTATGAACTGTGTAAAACCTGTCTTTTTTTTTGCCATTTGTCAGAACCCGGATTTGCAGGATTAAAGGATTAGCAGGATTCACAGGGAGTTAATCCTGGCAACCCTTTAATTCTGCCGATCCCGGTTCTGACAATAAATCTGGTTCTGACGGATTTTGTTATTATCTGTTTCTTCAGCGTTCGGAATCATAACTACTACATCAACTTGTAAGTTCGTCCCCCCCTTTTTTAAAGGGGGGCCTGGGGGGATTTCTGCCGCAACACCTTTTTTTTGTAACATAAAATCCCCCAGGCCCCCTTTAAAAAAGGAGGGGACGAACTTAAAAAGTGGTGTACTACAAAGATTTCATTTAGTCAGGATTGATTTGTAATTAATCAAGTTCCAAAGGTCTTCGATTTGCTGATAATTGAAAAATTACGGTCTCAACCTTCATTTTTCTTTGTGATGACCGTTTATATGAAAAAAAGGGGATGTGCAAGAGAAAATGCCTGACTTATAAAATTTTGCAATACAACAAATCTCTTGAAATTTTATTTTTTACCGTATATCAGAAAGTTAATATCAGACGTTATGATTAAAATGCTTATGATCTTCATCCGGTTTTGTAAATCCGGCGGGAGCAAACTGAAGATCAGGACTGAAATTAATATAATAAAAAAAACAAGGAGATAATCAAAATGGGCGGCTATGCAGGAAAAATTCTTTACATTGATCTGACCACCGGTAATATCCAGGCAAAACCCCTGGAACCTGAATTTGCAAGAGAATATATCGGGGGGCTTGGTTTCGGAACCAGGATATATTTTGATCTGATAAAAGGTAAGCCGGATTTTGACGCGCTTTCCCCGGATAATCCTTTTGTGCTCATGACGGGCCCCCTGACCGGCATGAAGATGAATGCAGTTGCCCGATGGGCCTTGGGAACCAAATCACCTCTTACCGGTTTCTGGGGAGATTCCAATGTGGGCGGATATTTCGGTGCGGAATTGAAATTCGCAGGCTTTGACGGCATCGTCGTTACCGGTGCGTCCGAAACTCCGGTCTCTATCTGTATTGACGATGGCAGGGTCAGAACAGAGGATGCTCAGAAATACTGGGGAAAGGATATCTATACGGTCAATGATGAAATCATCGCTGATCATAAAAGCGAATCATCAAGGAGACCCGGGCAGGTCTTAGCCATAGGTCTCGCGGGAGAGAACCTGGTGAAATTTGCTTCGGTCATTAACAATAAGGGGCACGCGGCCGGGCGTACGGGGATCGGTGCGGTATGGGGCGCAAAGAAACTCAAAGCCATCTTCGTCAGGGGAACCGGCAAACTTGAAGCTGCTCATCCTGACAGGCTGAAAGAACTCCGTGAGGAACTCAGGGAGGTCTATGACGGCAACATTACCATAGAAGCCTTAAAAGCCTTCGGGACTGCTTCGCATATGGATATCGGCATTATCTCCGGGGATGTTCCCGTGAAGAACTGGCAGCAGACAGAGTGGGATATGATTGACGAGATCGGCCCCGTCGCATATGGTGAAAAAATTCTGACACGGAACAAAACCTGCTATGCCTGCGGCGTGATGTGCAAGCGGGAGGCCGAAGTAAAGGAGGGACCCTTTAAATTCGAGAAAGGCCCCGGCCCTGAATACGAAACCATCGCCAGCTTCGGGAGTTTATGCCTGAATCCCAGTATAGAATCCGTCGGCAAAGCAAACGATATCTGCAACCGTTACGGGATGGACACGATCACCTGCGGCGCAGCCATTGCCTTTGCGACAGAGTGCTTTGAAAATGGTCTGATCACTGTAAAAGATACCGACGGCCTGGAACTTACCTGGGGCAATTCGGAGGCTATTGTCGCACTTACTGAAAAGATCGGCAAACGGGAAGGATTCGGAGCTATCCTGTCCGAAGGGAGCGCGAGGGCAGCAAAGCGAATCGGCGGCAATGCCTCGGATTTTCTCACCACCGTCAAAGGGCTTGAATCTCCCATGCATGATCCCCGATCCGCGCACGGCTACGGACTGGCTTATGCGGTCTCCCCCAGGGGCGCGTGTCACAATGCCAGCCTTCAGTATCCCATCGAAGGCGGCGGGATGTTCCTGCCGGAATTTGAAGAACTGGCTGATGAAGTAGAGCAGATGAGCAGCGAGGGCAAGGCCGGGCTGAATGTACTCAGCCAGGATTTCGGGATGTTCTTTTCCAACTGCGCGATCTTCTGCAACCTGGGAGCCATGATCCTGACCGCGACCCAGGCCGCTGATATGGTGAACCACGTAACCGGACAGGGTTACACGGTTGAGGAACTGGTAAAACTGGGCAGGCGGGTCTGGTATCTGAAGCGGGGGTTGTCCAACCTGTTCGGCGCCAGGGCAGCGCATGACAGACTTCCGAAAAGGCTTATGACACCGATGACAGGCGGTCCGACCGAAGGAAGTGTCCCGGATATGGATAAGATGCTCAGGGAGTTTTACGAACTGCGGGGATTCGATGAGAACGGCATACCCCGGAAAGGAATTCTTGAGGAACTCGGACTGGCGGAATTGGCTGAACTTCTTCGCGGGAAATAAGGCGATTTTATAAATCGCCATGATTGACGGTCACAACGAGACATCAAGCCCGGAGCGAATAACGAATCATTGTTCCCTGAAAGGGATACATATACATAAACTTTATGTATCCCCTTCAGGGAATAATAATTTGTCGGTTATTCCGTTACCCAGGGTGGCGCTTCGCTGACCCTGGGCTAACCCCTTCGGGTAAACTCTGCCGACTGACTTATGTATCCCCTTCAGGGAATAATAATAATTTGTCGGTTGTTCCGTTACCCAGGGTGGCGCTTCGCTGACCCTGGGCTAGATTATGTAACCCCTTCGGGGTAATCACTGCCAACTGGCGACTGCTAACTGGCGACTGCTAACTTACTGCCTTCTTACCTTCAAACCGCGGGCCCTGAATTTCAGCATAACTCTCCTGATATCTTCATCTGAAGGCGGCGGAATGTGTTTCATCCTGTTTTCCCGGTCAAGCCGCTGGTATTTTCCGCCCGCGATGGTGTGATACGGCAGGAGGTCAATTCGGCGGACTGTCCCCAGGGAAACGAGAAATTCGGACATTTCGCGGATGTTTTCATCATCATCGCTTATCCCTGGAATCATGGGGAAACGGATGCGGAACTCCTTACCACTCATTGAAATTCGCTTCAGGTTATCAATGATCATCTGATTTGAAACCCCGGTGTAGAAACGATGTTTTTCCGGATTCATGAGTTTGAGGTCAAAGAGAAAGAGATCAATGCTTTCCGACAGTTTTTCCAGGATGTCCGGTGATGCGTAACCCGTGGTATCAAGGGCTGTATGAATTTCTCTTTCCGCGCATTCCCGGAGTAGTGTGCCTAGGAAATCAGATTGCAGCAGAGGCTCTCCGCCGGAAAAAGTCACGCCGCCGCCGGATTCATCATAAAAAATGATATCTTTTTCAATCTCGGCAACAAGATCACTGGCAGATATTTCCCTGCCGATCATCTCCTCCTTAACAGATATTTCCCTGCTTTTTTTCATGATTTCGGGCCAGGGATTTATCCCTTCCGGATTGTGACACCACAGGCAGCGTAAGGGGCAGCCCTTCAGAAAGACGGTGGTGCGGATGCCGGGACCGTCATGAATAGCGTATTTTTTTATTTTGAAAATGATTCCTTTGTCGGGTGAAGGCATTTGAATAATAATAAATACTAATTCCTTTTCTGGAAAGTCGGCTTCAGTTAAGTAATTTTAAACGGCTGCATACGGATTTCCAACTTTCGGCTTTGAATTTTTCGGGTGTAAAGTGTCAGACCGTAATAATTATCGTATATAATTTCAGATAGTTATATCGCTTGACGGGCTTCACTTAACACTTTTAAACAGATTACACTAATTCCGGAGATTAGACAAGCATATAAATCTTACCGAAGAATGAACAGAAAAATTTCGGACAACGAAAATATCGTTGAGTCCCTCCGGGACTGAAAGTTACTCCCCCAACTTATAAATACGCCCGTTGTGGCCCCAATTTTTTTACACTTACTTTCGGAATAAAATCTCAGGAGCTTCTCAGCCATGTTTCTGATATATATAGCCATACTTTGATAAATTTGTCAACAGAACAGAGGTGAAAAATGTCAGTTCAGGTAAATGTCCCGGTCAGCACATCGGTTACAGAATCAGATCCGGACTCCGAGATAAGCGGAGTTTATGAGAACGGAAATCTGATCAAAAGGAGTGCGGAAATGGAGCCGCTAGTACATCAACTTGTAAATTCCTCCCCCTTTTTTAAAGGGGGGCCGGGGGGGATTTCTGCCGCAATACCTTTTTTTTGTAACATAAAATCCCCCCGGCCCCCTTTAAAAAAGGGGGGGACGAACTTAAAAAGTGGTGTATTAGGCGGAATTTTCGCGCGCACTCCGAAAACTTTCCGGCAACCTCTGTGAACAGTGGATTCCGGGTTAAAATTAAAAAACATCCGTTTTTTAATTTTCCCCGGAATGACAACTTAACCTACTGTCATTCCGGAGAAAATCGGAAAACGGATGTTTCCGATTTTAACCCGGAATCCACTGTTTGCAAAAGTTTTCGATCTACTGAAAGTCGTTCTGTTCTCCTGTGCCTTTGTAAATCCACCACCCGGAAAATAACTTACCGCGGTTTTCAGGACACGGATAAACACGGATTTATACGGATTTTATTACAGAAATGATCCGTGTGCATCCGTATCCTGAAAACCGCAGGTAAGTTATTTTTTGGGGATTCCCCTTATTATCATTGTCAGTTATCAGCGGTTCCGCAATGTTTCAAAAACATCCCAGAAATTCGGGAAAGATTTATCAACGCACCGCTCATCCCGGATAAAAACACCGGGGGTTACAAGGCCCGCAACCGCGAAACTCATGGCAATGCGATGATCGTCGTAGGTGTCAATTTCAGCCCCGTGAGCGCGTCCTCCCCGGATCATGAGGCCCGTGTCACTGCAAACTGCTTCGATTCCCATTTTGGAAAGCTCGGTTGCCACGGAAGTCAGGCGGTCACTCTCCTTTGCCTTCAGGTGCGCGACATTCCTGATGTTGGTGGTTCCTTCCGCGTAAGCAGCAACAACTGCCAGGGTCGGGACCATGTCCGGCATGTCAGCCATGTCCGCATCTATGGCAGAAAGCTTTCCGCCGGAGACCGCAATGCCGTCCTCTTCCTGGATCACCTTGCATCCCATTGCTTCAAGAAGCCCCGTGAAGCGGACATCCCCCTGCCGCGATCCTCCCTTAATCCCCCTGACTTTGACAGTGCCCCCGGTCACAGCAGCAGCAGCCCAGAAATACCCGGCATTGGAAGCATCAGATTCTACCAGATATGCCCCGGCTTTGTAAACCTGTTTTTCACGTACCTTGAAGAGATTGTATCCGTCCCGCGTCACTTCCGCGCCTAGCCGGGTCATTACGTCAATGGTCATATCAATATACGGTTTGGATACGGGCCCTTCGGTAACGGTGATTTCAAGCCCTTCTTCAGTATAAGGTGCGATCAGAAGGAGTGCGGAAAGATACTGACTGCTGGTCCCGCATCGCAGGGAGACCTTTCCGCCCTTTACCTTTCCCCCGGTGATTTCCACCGGGGGGCATCCGGTATTATTAACAGAACTGACCGGAATCCCTATCTGTTTTAATCCGTCAAGGAGATCATCAACAGGTCTTTCAGCCATACGGTCTGTGCCTGTCAGCGTGTATATCCCTTTTCCAAGCGAAGCCACGGCAATCAGCAGGCGCATGGATGTCCCGGAGTTTCCAAGATAAACCGGGGTATCACAGGGCTTCAGCAAACCGCGTGTTCCATGTACCGTGATTTTATCATCTTCCACATCTATTTTTACCCCTATATGCTTTAAAGCATCCAGGGTCAGGAGTGTATCCTCACTCTTCAAGGGGTTCTCTATGGTACATATTCCGTCGGACAGGGCCGAAGCAATGAGAATCCTGTGTGTGTAACTCTTGGATCCCGGGATTGTCACCTCGCTGTTCATGGTTTTCTGGGGTTTTATTTCAATCATAATATCTGATTACCTTATCACAGCAGATCGAAAAGTTTCCGGTAGAAGTGGATTCCGGGTTAAAATTAAGAAACATCCGTTTTTTAATTTTCCCAGGAATGACAGAAAGTTGTCCGGACTGACATCCGTAAAAGCTGTCATTCCGGGGAAAATCGGAAGATGAATATCTTCCGATTTTAACCCGGAATCCACTGCAAAACTTTCCGATCTGCTGACTCTGTCTGTGTTGTTTAAAAAAAGCCTGCAATGCTGCCATATTTTCCTTTTCATCAAAGATTGCACGGACGGGAATTTCAAACCCCGCGATGACGCGGCTTTTTAAATTTCCGACACTTTCAACTCAAGTTGCTCATACCTGAGAATGCGGACACGTTCACGGGCACGAGACTTCTCTAAATTTATTATAATCAGAAAAATAATTTTGGCAAGACATTTCCGGAGCCTTCGCGGTGCGATGCATACAAAAACACTCGCACAGCTACCAGCTCCGGAGTGCCGTTCCCATTTCGATCCTGCTTATGCAGGATGCGGGACACCGGGCATGGACAGGGGGAGGAACGGTCCGGACCGCCGTAACGATGCCGGATGCAGCCGGTCCCCTGTATTCACGAGACGGAACCCGAGGTTGTTGTTCCGGTTGGCTGGCGAGTTGTTGTTCCGCTCGGCGCAGCGCACGTTCGCGGGTTTGTTGTTCCAACTGCCGCCCCGGTTCACCCGGTTGGATCCGCCATTTTGGCCCGGCTCCGAATCGGAAAGAAGTTCGTAGTACCGCCTTCAGGCGGTCTGTCTGTGAGTTTAACTTTCTGATTTTACAGAATCCGCCTGAAGGCGGTACTACGAACTTCTTCAGATTACCATCTGCTGATAATGGTAAGTTTCAAGCCTGTGTCCAGCGGTTTCCGCTTTTTTCCTGTCCCTCCGGGACAAAAAATACCATCCCCAAATCCGTTATAATCAGGATTATTTTTATAATGTCTTCCCCGTATTTGTCAATCTTCTTTTTTCCGAAACCGGATATTTGACGAAGGGCCTCCAGTGTGGCAGGTGCGGAAAGAGCCACATCAACAAGATGACTGTTGTTGGCAATGATAAAAAGAGGTATTCCTTCTTTATCCGAGATTTCCTTCCGCCATTCCCGCAGCTTCCTGTAAAGACGTTTCTGAACATCATTCAGGCTGTCATCTTCTTTACCGACATGCTTGGATATCGGGATTTCATAGTCAATAAGTACGGTCCAATAGGGATGGCCGTCAACGCGGAAAAATTCGTATCGCATATTTTTAACCCGTTTGTTGAGGAGAAACCGGTTCAGTTCCTCATCTTCGAATATCTTTTTGTCCGGGTCAAATGGTATGGTGATTATGTGGACAGGCATTTAGGGCCCCGATTTACTGTAGGGTGGGGCTTGCCCCACCAATTTTTTTACACGGATTAGCGATAAGAAAGGATTACGTGAATAAGAGGCACGAAATCCCTGCTTACACATAATCCGTGTAGATGACGCAGCGAAATCGGTGGGGCAAGCCCCATCCTACAACTAATCCGTGTAGATGAAATAATAATCAATCTATGACGCAATGCGTCATAACCAAATTTTGCCGCGCGGGCTAACGCCCGCAAAAGGTAAAAAGGTAAAAAACCCAAAAGTTAAGGGGTCCTCACGAGACGGAACCCGAGGTCGCTGTACCGGACGGCGGGCGAGTTGCCGGGCCGCCCGGCGCAGCGCACGCCCGCGGGGAGGGAGCTCCAACTGCCGCCCCGGTACACCCGGCCCGATCCGCCAACAGCATATATGGGATTGTTACGTCTGTGTTTGCTGTAGGCATCATCGGCATATATGTCCTCACACCACTCCCATACGTTGCCGAGCATATCATACAGCCCGAAGCTGTTTGACCGGAAGCTGCCGGCAGGAGCAGTCACCGCATAACCGTCATCGCAGTTATGAATTGTCCAGCCCGACCATTTGCGCTTGGCGGTCTGATCTGCGACATTCGCATACCTGCACGCATCATCCGGGTCATCCCCCCAGAACCTTGCTTTCCGGCTCCCTGCCCGGCAGGCATATTCCCATTCCGCCTCGGTGGGCAGCCGGAATTCATGGCGGCTTTTCCCTGTCAGCCATTTTGCGAAAGCCTTTGCATCGTCCCAGCTTACATATACCGCAGGCTGCTTATCCCCGTCCAGGGAATTCCCTTCATAATCTTTGCTGTCATGCCCGGACTTGTATTTCCTGTACTGCCTGTTGGTCACTTCGTATTTCCCCATCCAGAAGCCGTCAACACAGACCTCATGCAGAACCTCGTCCGAATCCCTGTCCTTCTCCCCGGACGGACTTCCCATTTTGAAGCATCCTTTTGGAATCCGTACAAATTCCATGCCGGTTACGGGGTCTGTCCATAGTTTGTCTGTTGTCCGTTGTTTCCTGACAGGCTTCGGTTCGGGAGGCTCCGGTTTTGCGAGATACGCAGGCACGTCCAGGGATTCTCCCTTTCCGATTTTTACACTGGTCTGGTACGGCAGATAGCCGTCTTTTGTCACCTTTATGCGGTAATCCCCGGGAGACAGCGGGGCAAAACGCAGGGAACCTGTTCCCATCTTTTTACCGTTTATCCATACCTCCGCATCTGACACATCTGGGCGGACGGTAAGCGAGGTTTCTTTTTTCGGCGTCACGATAACCGCGCCGCTGCTGCCGGCAAAATAAAAATCTCCCATCAGGCAGGACGACTGCCAGGGAACCTGTGGCCGTTTCTTACCGGAAGTTTCAGCCACCACGGATTTCCGAACCTTTTTAATCACATCCTCGATTTTCAGTCCCGGTGTTTTCATGGCCTTTACCAGATGTTTGGTGAAAATACTTTTATCATCCCTTCCTGTCCAGGCCACGGTTCCCGGTGCTGTTGCATAAGCAATAAAGGTTCCCACAGGGGCATCCATGCGAGCAAGCCCCTGACCCAGACTCTTCTTTCCTCCTTTGGGGGGCTTGTTCCGGCAGGCATCCAGGATGATGATATTCACCTGGGTACCCGAATTTTCCATTTCTCCCAGCACCATCTCCGCAGGAACTGCTTTGAATTTTACTTCATATCCTGATATGATTCCGGATTTTACGGGAACCAGATAGTTGAAACCGTCCAGTTCCGAACCGTGTCCGCTGAAGTAGAACAGCGCGATATCACCCTTTCTCAGACGCATCCCGAAATCCCGGACAGCCTGTTCCATTTCCTGATGGGTTACATCTGTCTTTTTTATCACTGAAAATCCCAGATCTCCGAGGGTTGACGCCATTGCCCTGGCATCATTGACAGGGGTGGGCAGGGCAGGGAAATCTTTATACGCGCCGTTCCCGATAACCAGCGCGCGTTTTTCAGCAAAAGCAGCCGGGGTAAGGATTGCGGTAATGCAGATGAGAATTATAATGTGTCTGATTTGTTTCATGGTGTGAAGCTCCTTTCGTGTTTTTGTTTTGCCGGGAATTCCCAATATCCCGAAGGGGTTACATATCCGGTTCAAGGTAAGCGCAATACCCCGAAGGGGTCAGATAATATAGCCCGGGATAAGAAACAAAATGATTTTTTACCCTGAAGGGGTTACATAATGAAACATGGGAATTATGTATCCCTTTCAAAGTATTCTCAATACCCCGAAGGGGTTAGATAATCTAGCCCAGGGTCAGCGTAGCGCCACCCTGGGATAAAAATCCGAAATAGCATTTTTTCCCTGAAGGGGATACATAATTCCCCTGTTTCATTATGTATCCCTTTCAGGGAAAATTTTTTTGTTCATCCGCCCAGGGTGGCGCTACGCTTACCCTGGGCTAGATTATGCAGCCCTTTCAGGGCATTTTCAATACCCGAAGGGTCAGATAATATAGTTCAGCGAATCGCCACCCTGGGGAAAAAAACAAAATGATTTTTTACCCTGAAGGGGTTACATAATGAAACATGGGAATTATGTATCCCTTTCAAAGTATTCTCAATACCCCGAAGGGGTTAGATAATCTAGCCCAGGGTCAGCGAAGCGCCACCCTGGGATAAAAAACAAAATGATTTTTTACCCTGAAGGGGTTACATAATGAAACATGGGAATTATGTATCCCTTTCAGGGAAAAAATTATTTCGGTTTTGTATCCCAGGGTGGCGCTTCGCTTACCCTGGGCTAGATTATGCAGCCCTTTCAGGGCATTTTCAATACCCGAAGGGTCAGATAATATAGCTCAGCGAAGCGCCACCCCTGGGAAAAAAAACAAAATGATTTTTTACCCTGAAGGGGTTACATAATGAAACATGGGAATTATGTATCCCTTTCAAAGTATTCTCAATACCCCGAAGGGGTTAGATAATCTAGCCCAGGGTCAGCGAAGCGCCACCCTGGGATAAAAAACAAAATGATTTTTTACCCTGAAGGGGTTACATAATGAAACAGGGGAATTATGTATCCCTTTCAGGGAAAAAATTATTTCGGTTTTGTATCCCAGGGTGGCGCTTCGCTTACCCTGGGCTAGATTATGCAGCCCTTTCAGGGCATTGTCTGATTGATCCCTCGGCAAAACCCGGCTATCTCTCCCGAACAAATTCCACCCTGCGGTTCAGTGCCCTTCCCTCCTCCGTGTCATTGGACATAATGGGACGCCGTTCCCCGTGTGCCCTGACAATCAGACGATTCCCGTCAATCTGAAGCACGGATGTCAGGAAATTTTTCACAGCCCGCGCGCGTCGCTCGGACAGATTCATATTGTATTGGTCCGTGCCTTTGCTGTCCGCGTGGCCTTCAATGACAAACACACCGTCAGGATAATCTTTCTCAAATACCAGGCCGAATTCCTTCAGCAGCGCGTATGAGTCGGATATGATGGCATCAGAATCAAAGTCAAACTGAATCAGCGCGCCGACCCTGGGTTTCCTGTCATCCGAAATATCCGAAGGAAGCCCTTTGCTGGGAAACATGGTTTTGGGCTGATCCGGATCGTTATAGCGGAATCCGTCGGCGATACTTTCCCTGGTTGTGGGAAATTCCCGAGATTTCTGCGCGTCGGCGTTTTCGGCAGTCCAGGCCGCCAGGATAAGGAACAGCAGACAAAAAATTTGTGTTTTCATGATCTCCTCCTTTTTATTTGTTTAATCCGGCAGGTCGGATTTCAGCCGGATTTCAGCCCCGGAGGGGCGGGGTGACGTAGCTTGGGATTTTAATCCCAAGGTTAAAATCCCAAGAATTAAAATCCCAAACCAAATTAAATACATCGCCCCTCCGGGGCTGAAATATGAATCATCCACGACCTGGGATTAAAATCCCAGGCTATGTTAACCCTGCCCCTCCGGGGCAATTTACGATGCTCAATTTCAGCCCCGGAGGGGCGATGTGACGTAGCTTGGGATTTTAATCCCAAGGTTAAAATCCCAAGAATTAAAATCCCAAGGTTGAAATCCCAAATTAAATACATCGCCCTCCGGGGCTGAACTGTGAATCATCCACGACCCGGGATTAAAATCCCGGGCTGCCCGGTTCGGATTGACAAATCCGAACCCCGCACATGCGGGGGATTTGTCAATCCCCCGCGAGCAGCAACGGGTGTTTTATTTATTGGGAAATCCCTTAATCGAAATCGGTGGGGCAAGCCCCACCCTACTGTGATCCCGGCAATTTACCGGTGCTCAAATCTTACCTCGCCGATGCAGTCCCCACAGAGCGATTCCAGATATACCATACGCGCTTCATTTCCCTCGAACTGACTGCTTTCCAGTGTCTTATCAGGTTTTTTCATCGCCAGGAACAGAATTTTCCCCTCCCCGGTAACGGTGTCCAGCCTGAAGGACTTGCCGGGCGACGGGATATAATACGTCTTGCCGCGTTTTACCGGATTGAAATTGTTCACCGTAACCCCCCTGAAAGCTTTCATGGGAAACAGGCGGTGCATCCTTCCGGTATCATCCGCGTTGAACACATATACATAACTGTCTTTCGCTGCCCTGAAGACAATTTTGTACAGGTCTCCGCTGTTCAGCGTACCGCGGTTCCGCAGGTTTTCAAAAACTCCCCGGTCACCGCGGCGGTAAAATATTTTCAGTTCCATAGGAACCGTTTCGTTGACGGGGGTTTTAACCGCACGGCCCGATGTTCCCTCCCGGCCCGGCGCACTTCCGAAAACCTCTCTTTTCCCGGCAAAATTTATCTCACTCACATCTCCCCGGGAAACATCAATCACCACGTTCCCGTTTTTTGCGGTCACAAGGGACTGCCCGTTTGTAAACACTGAAATCTCATTGCCGTCCTTAACCTTGTAAATCTTATCGTCCCATTTCCGGGGATCCCTGACAACAAGCAGCAGGTCTTCTTTTTTTACCACAACATCCCGGATACGCGCAGGTTTTTCTTTCTCAAGGATATCGCTGGTAGCTTCCACCCCGAAAACCCCGACCGGTGTTACCACAGATGCTCTTCCGGAAACCTCTATTCCCTGTGTGCCCACATGGAGGGTAATCGGCAGAAGCGGGACATCCCAGTAAACCTCGTATTCTGTATCGTCAGCATGGGAGACGGGGAACATAAAGAATGTAAGTAATGTCATAGTCAGCAAAAAATTACGGTTTGAAATGCTCATGGGAATCTCCTTATATGAAAGTGTTTTGTGTTTCGTGTTTTGTGTTCGGTGATGAAGTTCTAAGGATGTTCCAAGAAATAAAATACCCGCCTGCAGCTAGCGGGGTATTGGCGCGGGTTCGGATTTGCCAATCGTTCGACGACTCGACGGGGGCGTTCGACTGAACTCACGCCGAAGCCGTTTCTCAGAACCGGGTATATTATTTATTAGTTGGAACTCCCTAATTAAATCCATTTTTCCAGGCCCCGAAAAGAAAATGTCAACAGAACCTACCGAACACTTTCATATAGCCGTCACAACGAAACATGAAAGTCAGAGCAAAACACCAAACACTTTCATTAAAACAGCGCGTCTGTAAAATGTACAGGATCAAATACCTGCAAATCCTCAATAGCCTCTCCGACCCCGATGTATTTTAACGGGATATTCAATGAACTGCAAATACTGACAACGATCCCGCCCCTGGCGGTCCCGTCCAGTTTTGTCAGGACAATACCTGTAATCCCCAAAGCATCGTTAAACAGTTCTGCCTGGGACAGGGCATTCTGACCGGTCGTGGCGTCAAGAACAAGGAGAATCTCATGGGGCGCATCCGGAATTTTTTTTGAAATGGCCCGTTTTATCTTTTTCAATTCTTCCATCAGGTTGACCTTTGTATGAAGTCTTCCAGCGGTATCCACAAAAACAATATCTTTGTCCCTGGCAACTGCGGCCTCCGCAGCATCGTATGCAACCGCGGCCGGGTCTGCATTTTCCCGGTGTTTTACAATACCCGCGCCGGCCCTGTCAGCCCATATATTCAGTTGTTCAACCGCGGCAGCCCGAAATGTATCAGCGGCCGCGATCAGAACCTTCTTGTCTTCGGCCGCAGCCTTTGCGGCAAGCTTCCCGATGGTCGTTGTCTTCCCGACCCCGTTCACACCGACAACCATGACAATACAGGGCCCGGCAGGAGTAGTTTCCTGTACAGGAGTCTGTGCAGGAAGCAGTGAGATGATTTCTTCTTTCAGGGCTGCTTTCAACTGATTTCCATCAGATATTTTAGAAGCTTTTCTGGAAATGTTCTCCATCAGCGTCATGGTGGTCTGAACCCCGATATCCGAGGTGATGAGGCGTTCTTCGATCTCCTCTAACAGATCATCCGTTATCTTTTTATTTGCCAGGAAAAGTTCATCAATATCGGTTGTCAGAATTTCCCGGGTTTTTGACAAACCATTTCTCAGACGATTTACAAACCCTTTATCTGAGGCTGGCGGAGGGTCGTCGGGGTCTTCCATTTCATCTTTTTCAGATTCATAAAGCGAAAGGTCAATAGCAACGGTTTTTTCGTAGTTATCGCTGACTTCCAGATCTTTTGCCTCCAAAAGTTCCTGATCAGGCGGGGAACCTTCATTTTCTTTCTTATCATTTCT
>JAUCGG010000261.1 GCA_030378015.1 Desulfococcaceae bacterium HSG8 | reverse complement strand
AGAGCAGAGACTGGGACGAATATTGGAAATTCTATACAGCTAACGCCAGAGAAAATAAATTCTTTCCCGATGAATATAACCGTTTAACCATAAAAGAAAAAATGTGTGCCTGATTTTGGTTACACTCTATTAATTTGGGGGAAATACCTAAACTCTGAATCCGGGGTAAAAAAACCAAGTGTTGCAAAACTGATTTAAGTATGTTATATGCCCACCTGATTACCTCGACAGTCATAAGTTCTCTGAAGCCGCTGTTCAGAGTCCCCCTTTTGTAAAGGGGGATTCAGGGGGATTTCAGGAGCTTGCGGAAAAATCTCAGCCATTTTATAAAAATTGATGTTATTTCAATTACTTATGAGAATTTACGACTCACGAGCACTTATGTAAAGATGGCAAAATTATTTTAAGGAGGATATGAATGAGCAGGATTTTCAGATGGATCATTACAGGTATGATACTTGTTATCTTTTTGCAATCCCCGGTATCCGGAACCCAGGAACTCCCGGAAAATATTGAATGGCTGACAAACGATTCTGACCCGGTCTATGCCTCGCCTGATGCAAAAAAGGGAGGGACGCTCAATGCTTCAATAATGAGCTTCCCTATGACCTTCCGCGTGGTGGGGCCCGATTCAAACGGGAGTTTCAGAAGCAATATTCTTGACAACCAGTTGGGACTTACCGGAATCCATCCCAATACAGAGAATATTGTCCCCGAACTGGCCACCCACTGGGCTTTTGGTAAAGACAAAAAAACAATGTATTTCAAGCTTAACAAGAAGGCCCGCTGGTCAGACGGCACCCCCGTAAAGGCCGGTGATTTTGCTTACACCCTGGAATTCATGCGCTCCGAACACATTGTGGCCCCGTGGTACAATGATTATTATGCAAAGGAAATAGACAAGGTGATCGTGTATGATGATCATACCCTGGCCGTCGTCAGCACCAAAGCCGTGCCGGAGATCCATCTGAAAATCGCTATCAGCCCGATGCCCCGCCATTATTACGGCGAACTTGGTAAGGATTTTGTCAGGAAATACAATTGGAAAATTGTTCCGAACACAGGGCCATACTATATTTCTGATTTCAAGAAAGGCAAATATATCAAATTCAAGCGGAAGAAGGACTGGTGGGCCAAGGACCTGCGCTATTTCAAAAACCGCTTTAACGCGGATAAGGTGATTTTTGGAGTGGTCAGGGACTTCAACATTATGTGGGAGTATTTCAAAAAAGGCAAGCAGGATGTTTTCGGTATTACCATTCCAAAGTACTGGCATGTTAAGACAAATACCCCGGTTGTGGAAAACGGTTATGTCCATAAGATATGGTTTTTCAATGATACCCAGCAGTCCGCTATGGGGATGTGGCTCAACCAGGATAAAGATATCTTCAAAGATAAAAATGTGAGATACGCTTTTGCACATGCCATGAATATTCAGAAGGTGATCAAGCAGGTACTCCGTAATGATTATTTCAGGCTGGAACACGGATTTACAGGTTATGGCCGATATTCAAACAATACCATACGGGCAAGGCGGTGGGATTTGAAGAAGGTGGATGGCTACATGAAAGCCTCGGGATGGAAGCGCGGCCCGGACGGTATATGGGAAAAGGATGGGAAACGCTTCTCGGTTGAAGTAACTTACAGTTTTGAAGAACATACCCCGAGGCTTGTTGTCCTCAAGGAGGAAGCCAAGAAGGCCGGAATCGAACTGCGGCTTCAGAAACTGGACATGTCGGCTGCATTCAAAAAATTTCTTGAAAAAAAACATGACGTGGCATGGATGGGCTGGAGTACGTCTTTGCGTCCGCAATACTGGGAACATTTTCATTCCGTAAACGCGCATAAACCCCAGACGAATAATATCACCAATACGGATGACCCGGAAATGGACAAACTGATTGATGCGTACCGCAATTCGCTGGAAGCGGAAGAACGCATGGAACTGTCTGTGAAAATACAGGAAAATATCCACAGAATCGGCTGCTTTGTTCCAACATTCATGGTCCCTTACGTCCGCCAGGCATACTGGCGGTGGTGGAAACTGCCTGCCCCTCCCGGAACCAAGCATTCCTCCAGTCTTTTTGATCCTTTTGGCAGCACTGCCGGGGGCCTGTTCTGGTATGACAGCAAGCTTTATGATGAAACCAGGCAGGCCATGAAGAAAGGGAAAAAGTTTCAGCCTGTGACGATTGTTGATGAGACATATAAAATGAGGTAGTCAGTGGTCAATCGCCAGTCGTCAGTCGCCAGTCGCCAGTCGCCAACTGACCACGGACAACGGACAACTCACAAGTTCGTCCTCCCCCTTTCATAAAGGGGGCCGGGGGATTTTACATTACTAAAAAAGGGGTTGCGGCAGAAATCCCCCCCGGCCCCCCTTTAAAAAAGGGGGGAGGAATTTACAAGTTGATGTAGTAGTCAGTTGTCAGTCGCCAACTGACCACGGACAACTCACAAGTTCGTCCTCCCCCTTTACGAAAGGGGAGGAATTTACAACTTGCTGTACAACCGCCGACTGACTACTGCCGACTGACTACTGCCGACTGGCTACTGCCGACTGGCTACTGCCGACTGGCTACTGCCGACTGGCTACTGCCGACTGACAACTGCCGACTGACAACTGCCGACTGCCGACTGACAACTGCCAACTGGCTACTAACAACGGACTACCAACTATTGAGCATCTTACAGGTAAAAAATCTCGTCACTGCCTTTGATACAGAATCCGGCAGAATCCGTGCGGCAGATGATGTCAGCTTCGAGGTCAGCAGGGGCCGGACCTTGGGAATCGTCGGGGAATCCGGCTGCGGTAAAAGTGTCACCGCTCTTTCCATTATGCGTCTTCTTCCAAAGCCCGCGGGAATTATCGAAAGCGGGCAGATTTTATTTGATGATACCGATATCATCGGAATTGAGCCTGATAAAATGCACGAGATACGCGGCAGACGCATTTCCATGATTTTCCAGGAGCCTATGACCGCGCTTAACCCGGTGCATAGGATCGGGAAACAGATAGGAGAGGTCTTCCGAATCCATTTCCCGGGAATGAATCCGAGGGAAATCCGGAAAAAATCTCTTGAGATGCTCCGCAAAGTGGGTATTCCTGATCCGGAAAAGCGCATGAGAGAACACCCTCATAAGATTTCAGGGGGAATGCGTCAGCGGATCATGATTGCAATGGCCCTGGCATGTAAGCCGGATGTGCTGATCGCTGACGAACCCACCACAGCCCTGGATGTCACCATCCAGGCCCAGATTCTGGAACTGATGAAGGAGTTGCAGCGCGAAATCGGAATGACCATCATCTTTATTACGCACGACCTCGGGGTCATTGCTGAGATCTGTGACCATGTTGTGGTGATGTATGCAGGTAAAATTGCGGAGATATCGCCGGTAAGAGAATTATTTGAAAATCCGGAGCATCCCTATACCCGCGGGCTTCTTTCGTCAATTCCGAAGCTTGAAACCCCGGGAAAGGCCAGGCTGAATATTATCAGGGGAATGGTTCCGAGTCTTCACGAACTGCCGGAAGGATGCAGGTTTCAAAACCGATGCCCCGATGCCCGGGAAATCTGCGAAACCATGCCCCGAACGGAACTCGTGGGTGAAAACCATTTTGCAAGCTGCCATTTTACAGGTTCGGGATTGGGGATTCAGAATCCCGGGGGTTCCGATTTCCGATTTCCGATTTCTGATGAATACCTGCTTGAAGTCAGGAATCTGAAGATGCACTTTCCCATACACGGAGGCGTATTCTGGCGGAAAATCGGAACAGTATATGCGGTTGACGGCGTATCTTTCAAGGTTAAGACCGGGGAAACCCTGGGACTTGTGGGAGAATCCGGCTGCGGGAAGACAACTGTGGGCAGGGCCATACTGAGGCTCTGTGAGCCTAGCGGAGGAGAGGTCATTTTTCAAGGAAAGCCCATGTCGGAGTTTAATGGTTCCGGACTTAGGGACATGCGGCGGGATATGCAGATGATCTTCCAGGACCCGTTCGAGTCCCTGAATTCCCGGCATACAATTGGCGATATAGTGGAAGAACCTTTTATTATCCACGGAATCCTCGGACCGGAAGAGCGGAAGGCACAGGTGAAGAAACTTCTGAACCGGGTCGGGATTCCCGAAAGGGCCATAACACTTTTTCCCCACGAGTTCAGCGGGGGGCAGCGTCAGCGGATCGGTATTGCCAGGGCCATTGCTCTGAATCCCCGGCTGATTATCTGTGACGAGCCTGTATCCGCGCTGGATGTATCAATCCAGTCCCAGATTCTCAATCTCCTCCTGGAACTCCAGCAGGACATGGGGCTGACCTATATTTTTATTGCCCATGACCTTGCAGTGGTCAAACATATCTCAGATCATATAGCGGTGATGTACCTTGGAAAAATCGTTGAATACACGGATGCGGATACCATCTATGGAAACCCGCTGCATCCTTATACACGGACCCTGATATCCGCGATCCCCGTTCCTGATCCTTCTGTAAAAAGAGAAAAACAGATTCTCCAGGGAGATGTACCCTCTCCCATCAGCCCTCCGCCAGGGTGCCATTTCCATACCCGCTGCCCCATTGTGACTGACTGTTGCAAAACAGAGAAACCAATATTACGCCCCGCACCTGGCACAGAGGGAGAGTCTCACCTGGTGGCGTGTCATCGGGTGTAGGCCGCCCGAAAAAAAGGAATGCGATAATAGAGCGAAACGGTTTTTTGAACTCAAAATGCAAAAAACCGCTTCGCTCTATTTTTGCACTCCTCCCCCGCGTTTTCACGTTTCAACATCCTCCGGGCAGAATGATTTTGCAATTCGTTCAGGCACGATTTGAAAAATCGTGCTGCTCCGAACGATCCGGACTCCTGTGATGTCGGCCATGTTGCTCGGCTCGGATTGGCAAATCCGAGCCACATCCGCCGGGCAGAATGATTTTGCAGAACGAATTTGCAATTCGTTCAGGCACGATTTGAAAAATCGTGCTGCTTAAGAAATAAAATACCCGCCTGCTGCTCGCGGGGGATTGACAAATCCCCCGCCGCGGGGTTCGGATTTGTCAATCCGAACCGGGTTGCAGGAAGCACTCAGAATACAGACCCGGCGGGTTTTCAGACACGTCTCAGTACCTCTGTTTCATAAATAATGTCCGGGTTAAAACGGAGGAGTGCAAAGCTTGCTTTGCGCCACTGCGGGATTCCCGCAAAGCAAGCTTTGCACTCCGCGGAATCTGTAACCCGGACATTATTTCTGAAACGGAGCACTCAGAATACAGACCCGGCGAGGTTTCCGAACCTCGCAGGTCTGCATTTCATGCGAGGTTTTCAGACACGTCTTATAGTCAGCAGATCGGAAACTTTCCGGTAACTCTTTGTTAACAGTGGATTCCGGGTTAAAATTAAAAAACATCCGTTTTTTAATTTTCCCCGGAATGACAACCTGACATACTGTCATTCCGGGGAAAATCGGAAAACGGATGTTTTCCGGTTTTAACCCGGAATCAGCTGTTTGCACAAGTTTTCGATCTGCTGAGAATACTTACGAAAAGCCCGGGTTACAATTAAATGCGCCCCTGCCTGATGGGAAATCTCCTCTCAGTGAGTCGGAAGTCCCTCAGCCTGGCCCGCGGAAACGGACAGGACTTTTGAAAGAATCATCTCGAAATCCTCGACACGGGAACAGCGGATGGCGTGCCGATGCAGTTCTTTCAGCATGTCATGCTGTTCCACGGAACACACACCGCTTCTGATCCCGGCGGGAATCGCCACAAACCGTTCTGCCAGCGCCTCGATGACATTTTCCCTTGCTTCCCGGAGAATGCCTTTTGAAACACCCTCTTCAAAAATCTGCTGTCCTGCCACTGTGTCCATAAGGTCAAAATTAAGCACCGCGACCACCTCCTCTCTTGTTATGTCACGAAATCTGTTCATAATCAGGAGCCCCAGGACGTTCAGCGCGTCTTTCACCGAATCTTCGGGATACACCCTGCGGACATCCTCTTTCCATTCCCGTGCTTCGGAAAGCACCCCCGTCTTCTCTTTTCCCGGGGAGACCGTGAAGGGGGCCAGCACGATCAGTCTCGGATCGGTTCTGATAAGACGCTCTTTTGTGTAGTCCGTCAGCACGATCTCTTCAAAGGACTCCCCGAGGACCTCGCCCGCCTTTTCCCCGAAAGGATTCACGGGAAGCGCTGCCTCCCTGTATGACTCGTCCGTATAGACGATTCCGCCGCGGACGCGGCCCTTGTATTTGTCATGCGCGCACGATAGCAGGATGCCCGCAAGCAGGCGGTAACGGATGAATTTGTCCGAATACCCCTGGAATTCCACAAAAACACGCCCGTCACGGCCTTCCAGCACCGGAATTCCCTCGATATCCGGCTCGATCCGCCTTTCCTTCAGCACCACGGATCGGAACGAGTAAGCTTCGGCCTCTTCGGATCCGATTCCCAGGAGCTTCAGGACTGCCGGGCCGCCTATCCTCATCAGGCGCAGGAACGGTTCATCTGTCCCGCGCAGCTTTCCCGGGTCCCGCTTCGGTCTCTTTCTGTCTGTCATATTATCAGTCTCCGGTCTTCTTTTTTCAGGCGTCAGATTCAATATAAGCTATTTTCTGCTATAACCTGCTATTTGTCAAGCGTTTTTTCAGGCCGGAAAGTAAGGCATCCCGGCGGGTTTTCAAACCTCAGCAGATCGGAAACTTTCCGGTAATTCTTTGTTAACAGCGGATTCCGGGTTAAAATTAAAAAACATCCGTTTTTTAATTTTCCCCGGAATGACAACCTGACATACTGTCATTCCGGGGAAAATCGGAAAACGGATGTTTTCCGGTTTTAACCCGGAATCCATTGTTTGCAAAAGTTTTCGATCTGCTGATAGTACGGACCCGGCGGATTTCCGAACCTCGCAGGTCTGACTTTCATGCGAGGTTTTCAGACACGTCTCATAGTCAGCAGATCGGAAACTTTCCGGTAACTCTTTGTTAACAATGGATTCCGGGTTAAAATTAAAAAACATCCGTTTTTTAATTTTCCCCGGAATGACAACCTGACATACTGTCATTCCGGGGAAAATCGGAAAACGGATGTTTTCCGATTTTAACCCGGAATCCATTGTTTGCAAAAGTTTTCGATCTGCTGATAGTACAGACCCGGCGGGTTTTGAAACCTCGCAGGTCTGCATTTTATGAAGCCACGCTAAAACCCGCGAAGACCTGCGAGGTTTTCAGACATGTCTTTCAGTACAGACCCGGCGGGGCGTAGGGGATTACTCATTTTCCGGCTGAGGAAAACCGTTAAAACGGTTAAAAAGGTTCTGTGCATGGCTGTCACCCCGTTAAAACGGGGTGTTAATGAAATTTCAGGGTACATTTTCATTAACCCTCTGAT
>JAUCGG010000330.1 GCA_030378015.1 Desulfococcaceae bacterium HSG8 | reverse complement strand
TCTTANTNTTGCTCCTGCCTGATTAAGATTAAGAGTAAAACAGACGGACCAGCGCGGGTAGATTATTTATTGGGAAATCCCTAACCCTAATAGATAGATTAAAAGCTCTTGCTCAGGCCTGTCAATTCATAAGGACATAAGGAGGATATGCTTTATATATTTATTTAGGATATCCGGAAGTAAAACACTACCGACGAATCTATAATAAGTTGCTACTACACCACTTTTTAAGTTCGTCCCCCCTCCGGCTCTTAATAATTTAAAAGGGTTATCCCCGATGAAGGGGGGACGGATTTAAAAAGTGGTGTACTACTGCATTCCCAAAAAGTAGGAAATTCTCGTTCCCAGGCTCTGCCTCACTGCCATTAAGTTAAGAGTCGGATCAGCCTGACAGGGAGGCGTAAGTATCTGAAATAATATCTTCCCCGGCGGGCCGTGTTCTTTAACTTAATGGCAGTGAGGCTCTGCCTGGGAATGCGTTTGCAGAGGCTCTACCTCGTATTTAAATTTAAAATCAGTATGTTATACTGAATGCCTCGCAAGGCGGAGCCTTGCAGGATGCATTCCCAGGCAGAGCCTGGGAACGAGTAACATATTGAATTTTATGATCTGTACATTTAACCTACTTTTTGGAAATGCTCCCCTACACCACTTTCTAAATTCGTCCCTCGCTCAGCTCGGATTGGCAAATCCGAGCCGCCGGATTTGTCAATCCGGCGAGCAGAAAAGGGGGGACGAATTTAAAAAGTGGTGTACTACACTATGAACTCATATTTTCCACCTTGACAGAGCAGCAGTTTTCTATGTAACTATGTAAACAAACAAAAAGGAACAGATTATGAGCGGTGAACATATTCTTATTGCCGAAGATGACCAAGCCTATCTTGCTGCCCTGTCCTTCACACTGGAAGCCAAAGGCTACAGGATTTCCAAAGCAGTAAACGGAAAAATAGCATTTGATAAAATTTCGAGAGCCAATGAAAATAACTCACAATTTGATTTACTGATCACAGACCTCCGAATGCCTGACATGGACGGACTTGAGCTGATCCGGCATATCAGGGATTCGGGGTTCACCCTGCCCGTGATTGTGATTACCGGCTACGGTGATAAAGACACATTAAAAGAACTGATCCGGCTGGGATGCGACGAATTTATGGATAAACCCTTCGGTCCGGCTAAAATATGCAGGAAAGTCAGTGAAATCCTTACAAAGCAGAAACTCATTAAAAAAACTTATGACTCGGATTTGCTGAAAAAGCACAGAGACTTGTTAAGAGAACTGGAATCTTATAAGAGAAGCTTTCAAAGTCTGAAAAAAGAAGTGGACACAGCCGCCATCACCTATAATGACTTGGTAAGCATAAAAGCAGACAGCTACAATATCGCCATCGAATATCGGATAAAGCCCCTGCATCGTATGGGAGGGGATTATCTGGATATATGCAACACACCGACCGGTTGTGATATCCTTGTCGCGGATGTCGCGGGGCATGACCTAGCTGCCTCATACCATACTGTTATGATAAAGGCTTTTTTTGATGAGAATTGCCGGACAGGAAAAGACGGGCGTTCTTTTTTCCGTATCCTTAATCACGCGCTGCTGGAAAACGGCCAGAATGATCGGATGGTCACTGCTGTTTTTCTTCGATTGGATATGGAAACCGGGCGGGGAGAGATCATTTCCGGAGGACATCCTAAAATCATCCGACAGAGTAAACAGACTCCGATCCCTGTCGCCTTAGGAGCCACAGGCAGTGTACTGGGGCTTCATAAAGAAGTTTCTTTTGATAAAGTTGAATTCGATATTATCCCGGGAGATCGGTTTTTTCTTTTTACAGATGGCGTCATAAACGTATATTATGTTGACGGTCCTACGGGAAAGAGGCATATTCTTCATGAGGAGGGTTTGCAAAATCTCATAGACAAGTACAGTTCTTTTCCACTTGAATCCCTTGTTGATAAATTGTGGAATAAAATTCTCCGATTTTGCAGGTATAAGCCGGCAGATGATATGCTGATGTTTGCACTTGAAGTTCCTGAAGGTTAGTGTTTGGGGTCTGGTATTCTGGCCGCGGGTGATAAAACAGACGCCACAACGAAGCATGAAGTCGGAGCAGATAACCAAACACCGAACACCGAACCCGGGAGGAGTTATGCTTAAAGTTTTTTGCGACGAGGATTTTATCAGATTTAAATTCAGTTCCGAAATAAAACTTGTAAACCATGTTATTCAGCAGGTAAAAGATTATCTGAAACAGTTTGAAATTGATGATTATACAAATATGGTCCTGGTACTGAGAGAACTTCTGAATAACGCTATTGAGCATGGCAATAAGAACGTCTGTGAGTCAAAGGTTACAGCCAGCATTGAACGCATCGGGGATAGGCGGTTTAAAATCATGGTCGAAGACGAAGGCGTCGGATTTGATTATAAAAACACGGATCTGATGCTGCCAGATGACCCGAGTCAGATCCGTAAGCGCGGGTTATGTCTGATCAATGCCTTTTCCGACCAGCTTGAATTCAATTCCAAAGGCAACTGTGCTACTGTTTATCTGACCATCAGAAAGGGCACCGAGTTTCTTGTATCTGATCAGGTTATAGAAGATATATCCTGGAAAGTGATAAAGCCGACAGGGGATATCACCGCTGAAATTGCTGATAAATTTCGAACTCTTTTACTGGAATTGGTGAAAAGCGGTCACTGGAGATATCGCTTTGACTTGTCTGAAGTCGAAGATATTGATTCTGTTATTCTGAGTATTTTTATCATATTTTCGAATATGATTTCAGAAAAATTTTCAGATCCGGAGTTAGAATTCCTTCATGTGAGTAAGGACATTGCAAATCTGTTCCGACTTGCACACTTGGATGAGACTTATGCTATAAGATAATCAGCAGATGAAAATTCCTACGGAAGCTGACTCTCCGCCGGCTTTGTCAATTCGGCTGGGCGTATAAGGGCATCTTCCATATTCCGGCGTTCTCTACAGACTTTACATAATGTCTGTCAGCCCGGAGTGCAAAGCTTGCTTTGCGAGTCCCTGTGTCAGGGCATGACTCGCAAAGCGAGCTTTGTACTCCGAACGAAAGGGATCAGAATCCTGATCATACTTATGGCTGTGGGCGGTCAGAATTTCATGAGTAAAAAATGGCATCCTTCATTTGTAATTTAATGTAGAACGATTTTTCAAATCGTTTTAAACAATTTGAAAAATTGTTCTACAGTCAGAAAAAGTGCAACTACTTTTCAACTTTTATGAAGGATGCCAAAAATGACCACTTATTGTCCGGCACTTATATCCCCTTTTAAAAATTAAAATTCGGAGAATAATGAAAACAATGAAAACAAACGGATCTTCTCACCCTCATGCTGAAAAAAAAGGCAGTACTGTTCGCCTTGTTGCATGGGAAATCACGCGCAACTGCAATCTGAACTGCATCCACTGCCGAGCAGCGGCTACAAAAGGCCCCTATTCCGGCGAGTTGGATACGGACTCATGTTTCCGCCTGCTGGATCAGATAGCGGAGACCGGAACGCCAATCGTCATTCTCACCGGAGGAGAACCCATGTTGCGGCCCGATATATACCGGATCGCTGACTATGGAACGGGAAAAGGGCTTCGCATGGTCATGGCGCCCAACGGAACGCTGATCAGCGAGAAATCTGCCGGGCAGCTTGCGGATTCAGGTATTAAGCGGATCAGCATCAGCCTGGACGGTGCGACAAAAGAGCGTCACGACAGCTTCAGAGCGGTTGACGGGGCCTTTGACAATGCCCTACGCGGCATTCGATATGCAAAAGATGCCGGAATTGAGTTCCAGATCAACACCACAATTACAAAAGCAAATCTTGATGAAATCCCCCGAATCCAGGAGATTGCTGTGGAACTGGGAGCAGTTGCCCATCACATTTTTCTCCTGGTTCCCACGGGGCGGGGCAAATATATTATTGATCAGGAGATAAGTGCGGAGGAGTATGAAAAGACATTGAACTGGTTTTATGATCAGCGCGAAAAGACCCCTTTGCAGTTAAAGGCCACCTGCGCACCGCATTATTACCGCATCCTTCGGCAAAGAGCCAGGGAAGACGGGAAATCCGTCACCTTCCAGACCCACGGCCTGGATGCCGTTACCAGGGGATGCCTGGGAGGAACAGGCTTCTGTTTTATTTCCCACAGGGGCATTGTTCAGCCCTGCGGTTTTCTCAATATCAACTGCGGGGATGTCACCAAATCCTCATTTAAGGAGATTTGGAATCATTCCGAGGTATTTCTCTCCCTGCGTGATTTTGATCAGTTAAAAGGGAAATGCGGAAAATGCGCATACAAAAGAGTCTGCGGCGGATGCCGGGCAAGAGCATATGAGGCCACCGGCGATTTCCTGGCTGAGGAACCCCTGTGCAGTTATCAGCCTGGTGCAAAAACCGATAAATAACCTGCCAATTTGGGATGGGAGTAATTTCAGTCCCGGAGGGACGGCTGAAAATAGCCCGGCAATTCATTGCCGGGAAGACATCATAAATTTTATCCGTCCCGTAGGGACAGAGCAAGAAATATCCGAAAATTCATTATTTGTAGAATACATCATCAGTTTATTCAAAGAGTTATAAAAAGATGGGAAGGAATACATCATGGCAAATTCATACATCAGCCTGTATGTTCATTATGTGTTCAGCACCAAAAACCGTGATCCGCTGATCCGCCCCGAAATTCAGGAACGGCTGTGGGCGTACATGGGCGGAATTGCGAGGGAAAATCATATGAAGGCCATATCAGTGGGCGGAACGGATGACCATGCACACCTCCTCATATCCCTGCCTGCAACCATTACCATATCCGAAGCCATTCAGATCATCAAGGGCGGATCTTCCAGATGGGTGCATGAAACCTTTGAATATATGAAATATTTTTCATGGCAGGAAGGTTACGGGGCGTTCAGCGTGAATGTTTCAATTGTGAAAGATACCGTCCGTTATATCGAACGACAGGCGGAACATCACCGGCACCAATCTTTTCAGGAAGAATATCTCGGATTTCTGAAAAAACATGGTATGGAATATGACGGGCGATATGTATGGGGATAAGGTTTCCCCTGTTCCCGTCAGAGATGTACGGGAAGAAAGAGAGAATTCTGTGGCATTTAGGTGAATTCGGGTTTCCGGAAATTAATGAATTCAATTGTCCCTACGGGACAAAAACAATTTTAGAAACCAATTCCCCGGCAATGAATTGCCGGGCTATTTTCAGCCGTCCCTCCGGGACTGAAAACCGAGCGCAAAACGTTTCATAACAGCCACAGATTATGAATAGCAAAAAACCTGGCTCGGGAGGAGAAAATAATATGGAAGCTTTGCAGAGAACACCCCGTATGCATCATGAGGAATATGAGGAAATCCCTTTTTCGGAAGACGGGACTTCAAAAGAAGGGCTGGCGGTCTCGGAAGAGGAGTATTGGGAAAAATACTATGAGAATGCCTCTGAGTTCATTTATGAATGGAACAGGGGATATCTGGAGGTGAAGCCCATGGGAGATATGAAAGCAGGCAGGATTTACCGGTGGTTCAACCTTATTTTGGAATGTTATCTGGCAGCTAACCCTGTGGGTACCATTGTCCCATATGACATCGGTTTCCGCCTGGCTCTTCCTACAGGTGTGATCGTCAGGATCCCGGATATCTCTTTGATTCTTAACAAAAATACCGATAAAATAGGAGATGATGACTGCACATATAACGGAATTTTCGACCTGTGTATCGAATCGCTTTCCTACTCCTCTCTGAAGTATATAGTACGGGATACTGTTGAGAAAAAGAGAGAATACCAGGGCATCGGGGTGAAAGAATACTATATCCTCGATGCAAGAAAGAAGGAGACCGCGTTTTACCGCCTGAACAAAAGCGGACGATACGGAAAAATCAGACCGGTAAAAGGAGATATTATCCGGTCACAGGAACTGCCCGGGTTCCAATTCCGGATTTCTGACCTGTACCGCCAGCCTTTGCTGGGAGAAATGACAGATGACGGTGTTTATTGCGGATATGTTCTGCCATCATACCAGGAGGTTAAACAGCGGGCTGACCAAGCTCAGGAACAACTGATTTCTGAACGGCAAAAGACGGAACAAAAAACCATTGAAACCGTCCGCTCAATGCTGTCTGACAATATGCTTCCTGATCTGATTATAAAATACACCGGCCTTTCTGCTGATGAAATCACCGCAATCCGGCAGACTATGGATAGAAAATGATCCGAAAAAAGAAAATGTCAGAAGCGAGATAAAAAGAGGAAAACATTCCTTCAGTTCAACTCATCAAAATTGTCCCTGCGGACAACAAACTTCAGGAACCGATTCCCCGGCAATGTTAATTGCACATTAAAGTATTAATTAAATTAAGGAATACAACCGATGGATGCAAACCTGGAAACCAGGATTTTAGACGCGCTTTATAAATATTATCAGGATTATCCCGGAGCACCTGAAATGCCTTTTAAAAAATTATACAAGGCAATCTGTGTATCCCGGAAGGACAGGGAAAAGGTTCATCATCAGCTTTATCTGCTGGAAAAGAAGGGATGGGCCGAGTCTGAAAGTCTGGCGGACGGTCAGGCAGGTATGGCTAAAATAACACCGGACGGCATTCAGGTTGCAAAAGACAGGATAAGCAGGGAAGATTCAACACATCCCAAATGCGGAAGTCTCACGCCCAAAATGTGCAATCGGGATAATGAGACGGATGTTTTCTGGGATTTTTTCATAAATGCCTGTAAAACCCGCTCCGGACGACCCCAGTTTTATTTTATTCACGGGGACAGGGGCCAAGGGCATGAAAGCTTCATCACCCGGATGATAAAGAATGATATCAGGAAATATGCTGAAAATAAAATGGAAAGAGATCGTGTTGTCGTTCTTCCGAAAATGGTGCGCTGGCCGGACAGGGGTAAGCTGAAAAATCGCCGGAGCGGTCTGGCAATGCGTATATTCAGGGAATTTGATGAAGGATTTGCGGATACGGATTTTTCAGTGAATCATCTGCAAAGCCTGTTTGACGGGTATCATTTTATTTCGATCTCCCACAATATTGACATTTCGGACTGGCAAAAAACAGATGAAGAACTGATCAACTGGTATATCGGAGAGTATTGGGCCGGACTTGAAAGCGATGACGACACGCCCCAGTTTCTCATCTTCTTTAATATGAAATATTCCGGGTCAAAGCTTATCCGCATGATAAAGAAAAAGCTCGGCTGTCATTGCAGTTCCGAAGACCTGATCTGTGAACTTGCAGATAATATTGACAGGGATAAATGCCCGTGCCTGCCGTCAATAAAACTCAGGCCCGTGGGGCCCGGCGATCTGGAGGACTGGTTTATCACCTAAGTTGAGCGATTTTTTTATCAATAGAAATATTTTTATAAAACAATTGGTTATAGGCC
>JAUCGG010000260.1 GCA_030378015.1 Desulfococcaceae bacterium HSG8 | reverse complement strand
CACAAACCAGCGTGATCAGTCAATGGGGTGGAGAGAGTATTCATGGGGCGAAAACTCCTCATATTTCCCTAAGAAAGTCCGGCACATTTCGGACCGCGCCATACTGTGTAGTTTATAGGATACAGCCTGTATAAATAACCATATCATATAAAGGAGCCTTTGTCATGCTGAAAAATTATGTAGCCTTATGTCACCGAATCCTCAGTTGTTTCACAAAACCGCAGCAAATTCGTTCGGAGCGTGTTCTGCGATTATGAGGCGGTCTTTGACATAAGAGACTTTCATCTGTCGGGCAAAATTCAGTTTATTTTTGCCAAATACGTTATCTTCAGATATGACACTTCAGATGCCTGTTTTTGCCTCCTCTCTGATTCCCTGATAATCAATTCATGTCTGTAAGCTCATTTTTCCTTTTATTTTCAGGCTTGACTTTCGCAAGCAGTGGATTCCGGGTTAAAATCGGAAAACATCCGTTTTCCGATTTTTATATGAAAGACCCGGATAAAAATCCCCCCGGCCCCTTTAAAAAGAGGGAGCCGTACCGGGGTTTCATCATTCGTTGTGACCGTGAGATCATGGAAGTTCCCCGGAATGACAGCATGTCATCCGATATGACACTGCCCACAATTTTGCACACTGTGACAGGCTTCATCCCTATGAACCGGCTCAGAAAACCAGAATGCCCGCATCTGACTATAATGAAGCTCTCACATTCAGTATATCTAAAAGTTTCCGGTAAACCCCTGTTTGTAAAAGTTTTCGATCTACTGACATTTGCTATACAAGACCTGACAGACAACTGGAAAGACTATAGAAGGAGGTATGAAAGATGGATACAAGGAGCATAAAACCTGCGGCTTCCGAGAATGTCGTCGAACGGAATATCCGACTGACCGGGGAAGTTATGCGCTATTTGGCGGAACATCCCCGGATATTCGGTTTTTTGCCTGACGAGTTTGAACTGGTAATTTTGCCCGATGACGATCCTGAAATGCGATTATACAACCTGGATTTGTTGGAGCAATACACCGGGGAAGACAAGGCCGTTGTTTTTGCGAGGACAAAATTTCTCCGGGCAAATATCTCCGAGACGGTTTCCGTATATGCGCCCATAGCGGCATGATACTTGATCTTGAGCCGGAGCACGGACGCTGGGGATGACCGGAGTGGTTTTTCGTTGTTTCGTTGACATTTATCTCAGAAATGGTGTCAGGATCGGATTCATAGGAGTGCAAAGCTTGCTTTGCAAGTGGCTTTCGGATATTCGCAAAGCAAGCTTTGCACTCCTATCCGCAACGCACAAGAATCGCATCTGCCGCGGTGTGATCAATGAAATCCCCCCTGTGCGGGGTTCGGATTTGTCAATCCGAACCGGGCGGAAAGGGTCCTGCTGACCGGGGCAGAGAGGCCCTCGTTGCTCCCGGGGATTGACAAATCTCCCGCCTGTGCAGGGTTCGGATTTGTCAATCGTTCGACTGAACTCACGCCGAAGTCTTGCTTTGTCAGTCGAACGCTTTGCACTTCAATATTCCAACTGCTTAAGCAATGATGAAAGAGTCCGCAGACGCTCACTTATTATTTCATCATCCTGATGCAAACAATTATCAAAAAGCTTCATATCTTCATCAATATTTCCATTATCAACACAAACCGAAACATTCATTGCATCACCTTGAAGACCGATTCTTTCAATTGTGGGAAATTTCGGATAATCGCTGTTTTTTTTGTGGTAATGCTGGGCAAAATAGAGCTTTGCCCGACATATCAGAACAGCAAGATCCAAAACCCTGTGCAAGGGCATTTCTTCGGACTGTCTGGACCATTTTTCACCAGTATGACGCCATACTTTTGCTGATATATCCACTTTTCCCCGGTCGTTCCATTGTGCAAGTCCTAATGACAGCCCTTTGGCATCTGTATCAGGCGAATATCTGCCGTCAATGCGGTCATAATCTTCTGAAACAATCACGGGTTTATGTTTTAACCCAACTGGTATATTCATATATTGTCTCCTTGATATTTAGTACACTACTGAATTAGTAAATTACTAAGTAGCACCTGAGTCCCCGGATGTCAATAACGATTTACGATTTACGATTTCTGCCCAATCGTAAATCGTAAATCTCAAATAGGTCTTGTCAAACAGTATTTCATTTGATAATAAAACCCTGTACTGATTCCGGAATTAAGGAGACTTGTGACTTGGAAAACAGACTGAAAACCATAAAAGACCGCATCAGCAAGGCTGCTGAAAGATGCGGCAGGGACCCTGGGAGCATACGTCTTGTGGCAGTGAGTAAAACCATGCCCGCTGACAGGGTCAGGGAAGGGATTGAAGCAGGCATCACCATCCTGGGAGAAAATTATATGCAGGAAGCCCGGGAAAAAATTGCTGAATTATCAGCGTATCCCGTATCCTGGCATTTTATCGGACACCTTCAGAGCAACAAGGCAAAATACGCTGTAAAATTATTTGATCTCATCCACTCGGTTGATTCGTTAAAACTGGCCCGGGAGTTGGATAAGCAGGCAGCAAAAATAAATAAAAAACAGGACATTCTTGTACAGGTGAACATCGGTGAAGAAGCTTCAAAATCAGGAGCATATACAGATGAAGTGAAAAGTATTATAAGCGATATCAGCCAGCTTGAGAACCTGTCCGTCAGGGGGCTGATGACCATACCCCCGTTTTTTAACTCACCGGAAAAGGTTCGCCCTTATTTTTCTGCCCTGAAAGACCTGGGGGATCAGATCAGGGAAGAAGCTTTGCCGAATGTGAAAATGGATGAACTTTCAATGGGGATGACCGGAGATTTCGAGGCTGCTATTGAAGAGGGCGCGACCCTTGTACGCATCGGAACCGCTATTTTCGGAAAACGTGATGCGTGAAACGTGAAACGTGATGCGTGATGCGTGATGCGTGATGCGTAATGCGTAATGCGTAATGCGTAAAGGAGTAAATTACCCGTTGTTTTCAGGACACGGATAACCACGGATTACACGGATCATTTTTTTGTAATAAAATCCGTGTTCATCCGTGTAAATCCGTGTCCTATCAGTCTGTTATCATGCACCCGTTGTTTTCAGGACACGGATAACCACGGATTACACGGATCATTTTTTTGTAATAAAATCCGTGTTCATCCGTGTAAATCCGTGTCCTATCAGTCTGTTATCATGCGTAACGCGTGAAACGTGATATAAGGAATAAATTACCCGTTGTTTTCAGGACACGGATAACCACGGATCATTTTTGTAATAAAATCCGTGTTTATCCGTGTAAATCCGTGTCCTATCAGTCTGTTGTCATGCGTAACGCAATTACCCGTTGTTTTCAGGACACGGATAAACACGGATTACACGGATCATTTTTGTAATAAAATCCGTGTTCATCCGTGTAAATCCGTGTCCTATCAGCCTGTTGTCATGCGTAACGCAATTATACCCGTTGTTTTCAGGACACGGATAAACACGGATTACACGGATCATTTTTTTGTAATAAAATCCGTGTTCATCCGTGTAAATCCGTGTCCTATTAGTCATAATGGTGGGTTCCGCTTCGCTCCACCCACCCTACATTTTCGGATATTAGAGGAAATTTGAAGAAAATTCTGCTTCATATATGCTGCGCGCCTTGTTCGATTTATCCGGTAAAAGTCCTTCGTTTACAATCATTTGATGTGATGGGATTTTTTTACAGGCATAACATCCATCCGTTTACAGAATGTCTGAAACGCCAGGAAACCCTTCAGCAGTATTCGGAAACAGCGGATTTCCGTGTGATTTACCAGGAAGACTATGACTTGGAGGGATTTATCCGGAATGTGGTGTTCAGAGAATCCGAACGGTGCGCATACTGTTATCACGACCGGCTGAGGTCAACTGCCCTGATTGCAAAGCGGGGCAAATTCAATTACTTTTCGACAACCCTTTTATACAGCAAATTTCAGAACCATGATATGATCAGGGCAATAGGGGAATCCCTTGGAAAACAGATCGGTGTTCCTTTTTTCTATCATGATTTCCGTGAGGGCTGGAAAGCGGGCATCGAAGAATCAAAACGACTCGGAATGTATCGCCAGCAGTATTGCGGCTGCATTTACAGTGAAAAAGAAAGGTTTTGCAGAACCGGTTCGCGTTCCGTCAACCTGACCTGATCATATGTTTACAAATCTAATATATTTCATCGCTATCCTTCTTATATATAACACGTATCAGCCTTCTGAAGATACAGTGCTTCCTGTTTTTGAAACATTGACCCTCTTCCTGAGTCTGATTCTTATTTTTGCGGGACTTACCCGTTTCCAGTTTCAAAGGCTTGAAAGACGGGCTGTAAGAGACAGTTTTTTTAGTCTTGACCGTAAATTCGATGCCATACTGACCCGTCAGCTTGTAATGGCAGTTATTGTTTTCTTCGCAGATATTCATCTGCTGCACCTTCCGTCATTACTGATGCGTATTCCTGCTTTTTCAGTCTTTCCGACGTTCTGCGCGCTGGTATCGCTGGGGATCGCAATTTTTTATCTTGCATTTATATGGGCATGTGCTCACGGACCCTATCATAAACTCTACAATGTTGCCGACCATCCGTTGCAAAAATCCCTCGGGGCAGGTGATTTCAGGCAATTAGGAAATGAATCTGCGGGCACTGTTTTCCGGTCTGATAATTCAGTCCCGGTTCCGGTGATAAAGAAAAACGACGAATTCAGCATAGGCTCATATGTTACTTCCAATATTTCGTTTTCTATTCCCGTAATTTTGCTCTGGCTTCTCATCTCCGGGATCAAAGATGCTATCACCCTGCTCCCGTTTGATTTCCCGAAACATTTTCTCGCTTCAACAGAAGGCGAACTGATTTCTTTCCATATTATTTTACTGGGAGTCGTCATTGCCGGGCCCCTCCTGGTCAGGATAGCCTGGCGTTGCAAGCCCGTCGAGGCAGGATATGCCAGGAGACAGATCGAAGATTTATGCACAAAAGCCGGGCTGAAATATGCAAATATTTTTTACTGGCCCCTGTTCGGGGGAAAAATGATTACAGCAGCGGTGATGGGGCTTGTAAAAAATTTCCGTTATATCCTTGTCACAGATGCCCTGCTCACCCAGTTGAGACCGGAAGAGGTCGACGCGGTGATTGCCCATGAAATCGGGCATGTTAAAAGAAGGCACCTCTTGTATTTCTTCCTTGGTTTTTACCTGTTCTCTATCAGCCTGGTGCCTCTCCTGACTTTTCTTGAACTGAGCATTTACTCTGCCGCTATGGGCATGGAACCGATATTCAGGCTGATGAGCAGTCTTGAACTCAGGAGAGACGCGGTGCTTCCGGTCATATCCAACATCATCTTCATAATTATTTTTCTCCTCTATTTTCGTTATATTTTCGGTTACTTTATGCGGAATTTCGAGCGACAGGCAGACACATATATCTATACTCTTTTCGAGAGCGCAAGGCCCCTGATCTCCACATTTGAGAAGATCGTCCTGACAACAGGCCAGCCTCCTGACAAGCCGAACTGGCACCATTTCAGCATTGCGGAACGGATAGAATACCTGAAAAAATGTGAATCTGATAAAACCTGGATTTCTCGTCAGGACCGGAAAGTGAGAAACAGTATTGCTGCATATGTGGTGGGCATAGTCCTGACCGGGGTTATCGGATATCACCTGAGTTTCGGTGAAATAGGAGAAAAAATCGGCAGGCATCTTTTTGAAAAAGCTGTGTTGATGGAAGAGAAAGCGATCCGGGAAAAAATTGAAAAAAATCCCGCCAAAGCGGAACTCTACAGCCACCTGGGAGATATCTGCTACAGCAGGAAAGATTATGAATGCACGATAAGTGCGTATGAGAAATCGGTTGATATCAGACCGGATGATCCTCATGTCCTGAATAATCTGGCGTGGCTGTATGCCACCTGCGAGGATGAGACATTCCGCAATCCGGAAGAGGCGCTCATGCTTGCAACAGCCGCGGCTGAACGGATGCCTGTGCCGCATATACTGGACACCCTTGCAGAGAGCTACTATATCAACGGCAGGTTCGGCGAAGCGGTTTCAGCAGAGAAAAATGCGCTTGAACAGGTTTCGGAAAACCGGTCTTATTTTGAGGGGCAGTTGGAAAGGTTTCTGAAGGCCGCGGGTAATGAGCAGGAGCCATGAGTTCGCTTGGGAGCATTCACAATTTCTTGAAACCACGAGTGACACGGATAATATTCTTTTTCGTGTGATTCGTGGTAACCTTCTGTTACGACGGATTAATTGTTTCAAGAATTCATGAATGCTCCCGTTCGCTTTTACCAAGGAGAGTTCAAAACTTGGACACGAATCATTTTCGTCCGGAGCGGCTTCTGATCCGTGTTTATCCGTGTCCAATACTGTAGAACAACTTTCAGGGCACGGATCATTTTCGGTAATGAAGTCCGGAGCAATACCCGCGGATCATTTCTCTAATAAAATCCGTGTTCAAGTACCCGGTCATAAATTTTTCTGTACTCAGCTTTGCGCCTTTCCTTTGCGCCTCTGCGCCTTTGCGAGAAAAGAATCCAGAAAAACTTTTGGCCGGGTACTTATCCGTATTTATCCGTTTTCAGGACACAGGGTGAACACGGACGCGTGCGGATCATTTCTGTAATAAAATCCGTGTAAATCCGTGTCCCATACTGCAGAACAACTTTGCAAATTGTTCCTATGGGACCGAAAATTTGTGAACTACTGAATCAGAAATCATTTGTAAAATGCTGAAAACCTGTTTCTGCTGCCCGCTTTGAAATCAGCGAAACAGCATGCCGCCTGTTCTGTTCTGTTCCGATTTTATCGGATATTACGAAATAAGCTTCATCTTCGGTAAGGTTTTTTACAGATCGGATAACATTGCCATCCGAACCCGTTAATTTCAGGCTTACCGAAATTTTCACCTGACGTTCAAGAGCGGTGTGTGTTCCCCCGCGGGAAATGGTTTTGATGGTCATCGCGTCAATTTTCCCGCTCAACACCGCGTCCGCTCTGTCACAGCTTGTCAGAACGAGGTCGGTGTTTCCGGTAAATTCATCAATAATGTCGTTTGTAAAAACCGTCTCTATCCCGGTTTCAGCAGTATGATTTTCAAAAATTGTAATGCAGATGCTTTTTATTCCAAGAGGAAGTGTTCCTTTCTCAAACCTGTAGCCGCAGGCTGGGAAAGACATCAGGAACAGGCATATGATACAGGTGAAAACCCGGAGCTTGGAAACTGAGAAATGAAGCAATGTTTCTGATTTCTGTTTTACCGATAAAATTTTATTCATTTCATTTTACAATTGGCATCCTTCATTTGTTAGTTTAGACCTTACTGTAGAACGATTTTTCAAATCGTTCCGACTTGAAAAGTCGTCCCGCTCCCGGACTGATAAGTCCGGCTCGGATTTGCCAATCCGAGCCGAGCGGGGAGACTTTACATGGCCTGACGGTCACAACATAAAAGCGGAATTGTCAATTGTCCTC
>JAUCGG010000044.1 GCA_030378015.1 Desulfococcaceae bacterium HSG8 | reverse complement strand
AATCAGCATGAGAACGCACGAGAGGACGATATTACGAATAAATCCGCTGATGAGGATTAATCCTGCCCGGTTAAAAAAATTCCACGCAACAAGATAGTTGTCAACAGAAGCCCTTATAAAACCGATGAAAACTGAAAAAGAGGAAAAACCGGTGAACGATGAAGTTCAGGCAACAGAAGCTGTGGCAGAGGACGTATCCAAAGAGGCCATTGACAGACTCATCAGGCATCATGTCTATGGTTCGATGGCGGTCGGTCTTATTCCCCTTCCCTTGGTGGACTTCGCTAGTATGACAGCTATCCAGTTGAATATGCTCAGAGTACTTGCCAAAAGGTACGGAGTCCCGTTTTCCAAGGATATGGTGAAAAATATCCTCTCCTCCCTTGTGGGAGGTGCGGTGCCAGTGGCTGCATCAGGTCCGCTAGCTGCAAGCCTTGCCAAAGCTGTTCCTGCCGCTGGTATGACGGTCGGGGTCGTTACCATGCCGATCATCAGCGGGGCAACCACTTACGCTGTGGGCAAAGTCTTTGTCCAGCATTTTGCTTCGGGCGGGAATTTCCTAACCTTTAACCCTGAAAAAGTAAAAGACTATTACGCTAAAATGTTCAAGCAAGGGAAAAAGGTTGCCTCAGCCAACTAATGTTATACAATGATTCTCAGATTCATCCCTTCTGCTGGCTTTTTAAATCCGGCGGATCGGGATGAATTTACGAGCTTTGCCATCAGAGGTTCCGAATCCCGTGGAGGGCTATAATGGATTTTCTGCCGATTATAGCCATATTTAAGTTTCCTGTAAATATCCAGTTCATCTATTTTGCGTTAAGCTTGGTGATTGCCCTGGCAGGAACAGAGTAATGGGATTCTGAGGATATCTTTTCTGCTTGATCATTTTTTTCCCTGATCGGTCTGATGGTGGTCATTGTGCCGGAAAAAACAGAAAGCAGTAACTTTTCCGAATAAACGGAGGGAAGTAAGGTCATGAAACTTCGGAAGGTTGAAATGATAAAAAAATTGCTCCTTATCAGCTTATGGCTGCTGCACGGATTTCCGGGCAGCGCGCTGGCAGCCGATTTAAGGGGAATTACCATCCAGGTCGAATTCATCGAAGTGAAGCACTCGGATCTGACAGATCTGATTTTTGATAAGCCGTTTGAATCAGATTCAGGCAAGCTGCGGAAGCAGATTCAGGAGAAGGTGAGAAACCGGGATGCTGACATTATTGACACCGTTGTCATCCGGACAAGAGACACGGTTCGGACCAACACGGTATCCGCGGATCAGATAAAATATCCTGTAAATTATGATGTAACAGGGGCCGCAGGGTTTGAAATCCAGAACGCTGGCATATTTGTCCGGGTTGAACCGCTCATCACCGAAGACAAGAAGACGATTCTGCTGAATATATTCTCAGAATTTTCTGAAAGAATCGCTGACGCGGATTACGGGAACAACGCCAAAGGGGTCAGGGTCATCCAACCCCAGTTTCACAAAGCCCGCATGGAGACATCGCTGCTTGTGACCGATGGGACATACTCGTTTGCCGGAACTGCAAGGCTGAATAAGGCTTACAATAAAAACAGGGAAGATCCGATTGTAATGGTATTTGTCCGCGCTATGATCAATCAGTCTGATGAAAACTGAAACCTGACGGCATCTTTTTTCATTTCAGGAGGCGATCTTTCAACGGTGTCAGTTGTCCGTTGCAACTGGCGACTGGCGACTGGCAACTGCCGACTGGCGACTGGCGACTGCCGACTGGCGACTGGCGACTGGCGACTGGCGACTGCCGACTGCCGACTGGCGACTGGCAACTGGCGACTGACAACTGCCAACTGGCAACTGGCAACTGACAACTGGCGACTGACAATTTTACAAACATGTGATACATTATGAAGGAAATATTCGAAAATTTCAGACAGAACCTCAAAAGAAGGCTGCCTTTTATCACCATTGGCTTACTGATCCTTTTGTTTTTGTTTGTTTATCTGTATAGCAGGATTGTTATCACCATCGGGCCCGGGGAAGGCGGGGTATTATATCTGCGGTTTTTCGGCGGCACACAGATAAATTATGTTTACGCCGAAGGCATACATTTCATTCTGCCTTGGAACAGAATGTATGTTTATAATGTCAGAATCCAGGAGATCTCATCAGAACTGAATGTTCTCGCCAAGTCAGGACTGCAAGTCCATACCTATTTTTCTGTACGTTATGCGCCTGAATACAGGATGCTGGGTGTGCTGCACCAGAGAGTGGGGCCTGATTATCCGATCAAAGTGATCTTGCCGGAAATAGAGTCTGTCATCCGTGAAACGATCGGAACCATGAATGCCGAGGATCTTTATACCGAGGGCAGAGAGGTCCTTACCGAGGCCCTGGACGAGGCCATTGAGCAGATTGCCAGGCGTTATGTCAAGGTTGATGATGTGCTGATCAGAAAGCTTGAGCTGCCTAAGGAGGTGGCTGACGCGATAAAGACGAAAATCAGGGAAAAGCATCTGGTCCAGGCTCACGAGTATATAGCGAAAAGACGCCGCGTGGACGCACGGGGTATCCGGGATTACAATGAGATCATCACAAAATCCCTTTCTGATTCTAACATATTAAAATGGCACGGAATTCAGGCAACCAAAGCTTTTGCCGAATCCGCCAATGCAAAGACCTTTGTCATCGGTGTGGGAAATGACGGCGTGCCGATCATACTGAACCCGGAAAATTCCAATGACAAATAAATATGAGAAACTTCATAACTCTTATAGCGATGTTGTTTTTTCTCTCTTGCGGATCTGATCCCCTTACCGAGCGAGCTCAGAGATCCCGGGACGCGGACGCTGATCAGGATGATATTGTAATCGGAATTGTCTCCACATCAGCCGCTCCGGATCTTTTCCTTGAAGGTGTGAATCTTGCCATAAAAGAGCTGAATCAGGAGAAAAGTGTACTCGGAAGAACCTTCAGTCCGATATATTACGATGATGAAGGTTCTCCTGAAAAGGGTCTGGCCATATCGGAACAACTGGCCAGAAATCCTGATCTGGTCGCGGTGGTAGGGCATATTAACTCAGACAGCGCGATTCGGGCCTCGATTACTTATGAAAAAAACGGTATTGTGTTTATCTCTCCCGGGGCCACGGAACCTGCCCTGACACGTTACGGAGGCAAATTCACGTTCAGAAATATCCCCTCTGATGAGGAGACCGGACGGGAGATGGCCGAGCTGGCCAGTTACAGGGAATTTAAAAAAATCGTGATTCTTTACGACAGGGGATCGTCCGAAGGCCGCCGGCTGGCCGGGATATTTGAAGACGAGGCTGCCCAGCGGGGCATCCGGATTGTCGTTGCAAAATCCTATTTCAGTTGGCAGGAGGATATCTTGGTCCTCCTTTCCGATATTGCCAAAAAATATGAATTTGACGCGATCTTCTTAGGAGGTGTCATTCCATCAGGAGCCAATATTATCAAACAATTGCGGGATATGGGCGTGACTGTCCCGATATTGGGAAGCGGATTATTCGATTCTTCGGAACTTTCGATTATCGCAGGAAAAGCGGCCGACGGAACCATTGTGCCCACTGTTTTTGATCCGAGACGCTCCAGCAGCCGCGCAGAAGTTTATGTCAGAAATTTCAAATCTGAGTTCGGGGTGCTTCCGGATACAGGGGCCGCACAGGGGTATGACGCAATTCAGGTATTGGCCTCGGCCATGAGGAAAAGCGGCTCGACCATACCGATCTCGGTGAGTACAGTATTGCGATCCCTTGAAGGCTGGCGCGGCGTTACCGGAAAATATTCTTTTACCGCTGACGGAGATATCATGGGAAAAGCGATTTTCTTTAAAGAGATGCACGCAGGAAATTTTGAGTTCATCCAGGGTCCCTTAAAAAAAGAAGAGGATATGTTTGACCTGATCCGAAGCACCACACTGAGGATTCCGGTTTCAGGAACCATCCCCGCTATAGACCCCGGGCTGGCCAAGGCTCCCGCATCTGTGGAAGTGGCCGAGCAACTCTTCCTGGGGCTGACTGATATGGATCCTGAAACATACCAGGCCGTGCCCGAGCTGGCCGAAAAATGGACAGTGAGCGAAGACGGCAGGAACTGGCGATTCGAACTCCGGAAGGATGCGATATGGACAGACGGTTCTCCTGTCACCGCGCATGATGTAACCTGGGCTGTACACCGGAATCTCAGGTCCGGGACCAAATCCCCGTGCGCGGATATGCTGTATATCTTAAAAAACGCGGAAACCATACATAAGACCGTAAAACCCGAAAATGGAACCAAAGGCACGTCTCAGTCCGAGATACAAATCCCTGATAAAAATACAGAAAAAACCGAAGATATGCGGCCCGGAGTTCGGGCGGTTGATGATTTCACAGTGGAATTTACGCTTGAATACCCCGCGTCCTTTTTTCCTGTGATCGCAGGATTTCCGGTCTATCGCCCCCTGCCGAAGGAGGCTATGGAGAAGTACGGAGATGAATGGACCGAACCGGGGAATATCCGGACCAACGGCGCATACGGGCTGGCCCTGTGGGAAAAAAACGGGCTGATGATTTTACGAAAAAATCCCAAGTATTACGACGCCAAAAATGTATCTGTTCAGGAGATTCGCTATTACATGATACAGAAAAGTTCCGTGGGACTGGCAATGTATGAAAGCGATGCGCTTGATATAATGGGCGGGTCATATCTGCCGATTCCGATAACAGACCTTCATCGTATCAGAACAGAATCTGCATTGAGCAGTCAATATTCATATCAGCCGAAACTCTGCACTTATGCGTACGCGTTTGACACTGTCCGGGAACCGGTTGACAATCTCTTGGTACGAAAGGCCATTTCCGCGGCCATAGACCGTGAGACACTTATAAGAATGGTAACCCGGGGAAGCCAGGAACCTGCCCTGACGTTCGTCCCTCCCCCGGCTTTCGGTGCTGTAACTCCGATGGAAAAGACAGGTATCCGATTCAACCCGCCCCAGGCCCGGGAATGGCTGGCCCTGGCCGGATATCCTGACGGAAACGGATTCCCTGAAATCACCCTTACTTATGAGAACACCGGGATTCATCCGAAGATTGCGCGGGCCGTTCAGACGTTTCTGAAATATTATCTGAACATAACGATCAAACTTGATGAAAAAGAGGAAAAAGATTATGCAAAAGCCCTTGCTCAATCTCGTACAATTTGCATGTTCCGATACAGCGGGTCCGGAGACTATCCTGACGCGGACAACTGGCTTTATGAACGGTTCCATCCCTATTTTTCCCCCAACAGAACCAAATGGAAGAATGTGTCCTTTGCCAACCTGACTGATTTGGCCCGGGCGGGTACTGACCTCGAAGAACGGAATGTGATGATAAATAATCCGAGGCGTTATCGTGCAGACGCAGGTACTGATCATGAGGAGCGGAACAGGCTGTATCGCCTTGCAGAGCAGATCCTCATTGAAGAAGCGGTTGTCCTGCCGATCTTTTTTGAAACCGCTCCCACCCTGGTAAAGCCCCGTGTAAAAGGATGGTACAATATGGCCGCAGGGGGGCAGCATATTCGTAACTGGCGTCTTGCGGAATAACAGTCGGAGAAATTAAAATTAGGCGATTTTCAACAATCAGTAGATCGAAAAGTTTCCGCTAAACCCCGTTAAACAGCGGATTCCGGGTTAAAATTAAAAAACATTCGTTTTTTAATTTTCCCCGGAATGACAGTCTGCTGTCCGAAACAAGTGTCTGTCATTCCGGGGAAAATCGGAAAACGGATGTTTTCCGATTTTAACCCGGAATCCATTGTTTGCAGAAGTTTTCGATCTACTGACAATGAATGAATATACCAGATTGAGGTTTGCAGTTCCGCCTTCAGGCGGTGTCACGCCGCCTGAAGGCGGAACTACAAACTGGCCCCGGGTACCCGCTGCTGCTCGCGGGGGATTGACAAATCCCCCCGCCGCGGCGGGTTCGGATTTGTCAATCCGAACCGGGCAGGAGAGGGTCCGTTTTCTCCTCAGACACGCAGACAATGAAAGATGTCTGGAATTTATTTGAGATTTGATCTGATAAAGCTTAGTACTCTGTTTCAAAATTAATAATGTAAAGCGATTTGCGAGAATTCCGGCTTTGCGTGAGTTCATCGAATGACTCCGTTCGGAAAATTCTTCTGTACAACTAGTACAGCACTTTTTAAGTCCGTCCCCCCCTTTTCTAAAGGGGGCCGGGGGGATTTTTCATTGACAGAAAAGTGAGTTATGCCAGAAATCCCCCCCGGCCCCCCTTTAAAAAAGGGGGGAGGAACTTAAAAAGTGCTGTACTAGGACATTAATTTCGAAACGGAGTACATAGAATGAAAGAAAAGAAGTTAATCAATGGAAAAAAAGTTACTGATATTTCTCTCAATCATCGGAATCGGAGGCATACTGGGTGTGCTTCTCCTGTTTACCCTAATATCTCCTGCGGGAAAAGATATGGTTTCTATCGTTCTGATGGCTCCCCTGACCGGGCCCGATAAGGCAGTCGGAAAAGCAATGAAAAAAGGAGCAGAGCTTTACATTGACCAGTTGAACAAAAAAGGAGGTATCCGGGACAGAGAAGTGAATTTGCTGACCTATGATGACAAAAGCGATAAACGGACAGCCATGAATGCAGCTTATCAGGTTGCGTCCGAAAACAGGGCAATGCTCGTTATCGGACATTATTACAGCACAATTTCCATTGATGCAGGAAAGGTTTATAAAAAAATCGGAATGCCGGCGATTGCGGCTTATGCCACAGCAGAAGCTGTTACCACTGATAATGAGTGGTATTTCAGAATTGTGCCTCATAACGAACTCCAGGCAGGATTTATTGCAGATTACATACACAAGAGTCTGGAGAAAACGTCGGCAAGCATTCTGTTCCTTAATGACGAATACGGCAGATCTCTTGCCGAAGGATTTGAAAGGGGCTGCCTTAAATCAGGTATCAGAATTGTAAAAAAATGGGGATTCGATCCGGGAGACAATGAGCGGATCAGGCAGATCATCGGGGAATTAAGGGCCGCTGAAGAACCGGGAATGCTGTTTTTTGCCATGTATAAAACCGAAGCCGCAAAAATTATCGCATCTGTAAAATATCCGGACGCAGGGTATTCTGTTATCGGTCCGGATATGCTGGACGAATCCTTTATAGAAGAACTCAGAAATTACCCTCAGGAAGATTCCGACCCGGGATATTACTCTGACGGCATTTATGCGACATCTCCCTTTCTCATGGATATCGCCAATGAAAAAGCATACGCGCTCAGGCTGGAATATCTTAAAAGGTACGGAGAAGAGCCTTCGGACATTGTAGCCCGGGCTTATGATGCCATGCATACAGCGGCAGAGGCAATTAAGATGGCCGAGATTGAGGGAACAGCAAAGCATATACGCTCGGACCGGAGAAAGGTGAGGCAGACACTGGCCGGTTTTCGCAGTTATGATTACGGACTCAGCGGCGTGACCGGACATATCTGGTTTGACGCAAACGGCGACGCTGTCAGACCCCCTGTCATAGGTGTCTATAAAAACGGGAGCCTGGTGCCCTCATTTTCGCAATATATGCTGACCGATGTCAAGGACACGGAAACAGACCTTTTGGAAAAGAGCCTGAGCGGGGATATGATAGAACTGAAAGGGAACATGATGAAAAGGCTTCGTGTGGTTTATGCAGGAATGAGCATCAATGAGATCAAAGATATGGATATAAAAAATTCAAGTTATACTGCGGAGTTCTATCTCTGGTTCAGGTATAAAGGAGAGTTTGATGATACCGCAGTCACATTTGTGAATAGTTCAGAACCGGTAAAACTAGGACAGCCCGTAAAAGAAAAAAAGAAAGACGGGATTACGATCCGCACTCACCGGGTGGCTGCTGAATTCAAAGGCAATTTCGATTTTCACGCGTATCCGTTTGATCGCCATACCCTGTTTATCAGATTTCAACATGCGGATCTGACGAGAGATAAACTGATATTTGTTGCAGACAGACTCGGAATGTCTGATTTGGAGGGCGAGAAAGTTATCGGCACGGCAAAGCTTAATGCTGTCAGCGGATGGGTTGCTAAAAAGGAGTCGTTTTATCAGGATATTGTCAGTAATGTCTCCGACTTCGGTGATCCGGCTTTCTTTGATTCCCAAGACAGGACCAGTTTTTCCCGCTTCAATGCAGCTATTGAGATTGAGCGGGCCGATCCGGTTTTTATTCTTAAAATCTTTCTGCCGATTCTCATACTGATGGTGATCCTGTACGCCATGCACTTTATCCCGCCTGACCGGCTCGGAGTTCGCATGATCACCTTCATGGGGGTCCTATTGACAAACGCGGATTGCCATCTGAGGTTTTTTGCAGATCTGCCGGTGGAATATATATCTGTTATCGGATATGGGTTTCTCACGCTATATATTCTGGTGGGTGTATCTGTTATCCTGTCCATAGGAGCTTATGTGCTGAACAGGAAAGGTGACTTGAAAAAAGCAAAGCTTCCTGACTGGTTCCCGAGGATTTTTTATCCCCTTGCCCTTGCAGGAGGAACGCTGACGATTACATATGCTTATATTTTATGATCAGGGTGTAACCAACAAAATTGAACAATGATGATCAGGTTTCCGTGCTTATCGGTCCGGCCGCATTCTCCTGGCGATTACTGATCTGATCGAACATCCTGAGAAACGCGGTGTCGGTGATATCCGTTTTTTAATTTTTATATGAAAGTCCCGCGGGCAACGGAGTGCCAAACTTACAGTTTGGCATTGCGAACGAAGCGAAGCTTGCGCAATGCACTCCGAAGACTTTCATGCTTCGTTGTGACTGAAATTCATGGGCCGTTTATATGAGAGTCTCGGATAAAAAATCCCCTCCTGCCCCTTTCACAAAAAGGGGAGTTGTCTGGAAATTATATCCGGGACTTTCATATAAACGGCCGTCACAACGAAACATGAAAGTCTCCAGAGTTCCGAGGTGAGCAAGCTTCGCTTCGCTCGCTTGCGCAATGCCAAACTATAAGTTTGGCACTCCGTTAGTCCGCGGGACTTTCATATAAGCGATCATGATCAGGGCGATCACCCCGGTCATGAAAATGTATTTTCATGGTAAAAATCGGAAGATGAGCACTCAAAACATTTTCGTAGAAGCTGAAAGGTTTACACTTTTTCTGACCTGTAGAACAATTTGCAAAATTCAGTAGATCGCAAAGTTTCCGTTTAAACCTGTGAGCAGTGGATTCAGGGTTTAAATTAAAAAAACATCCGTTTTTTAATTTTCCCCGGAATGACAATAGGTTAAAGCTGTCATTCCGGGATTCGACGTGAGCGTTCGACTAAGCTCAGGCCGAACGGAAAATCGGAAGATTAATATCTTCCGATTTTTAACCCGGAATCCGCTGTTTGCCAAAAGTTTCCGATCTACCGAAATTGTGCTACAACAAAGTAAAAAGACTGCACCAAATTTATTTCAATGTCAGATCCTGACCCTAATACATCAACTTGTAAATTCCTCCCCCTTTTTTAAAGGGGGACCGGGGGGATTTCTGCCGCAACCCCCTTTTTTGTAACATAAAATCCCCTTTAAAAAAAGGGGGACGAACTTAAAAAGTGGTGTACTATGGTAATATACATTTGACTTCATACCGAAATTTTTAAAATATTCTTTGAGAATCAATGGATTGATTATTGATCTATCAGTCCGAAGTCAAGTGTATATTACCATAATTTGATAAAAGAAGGGCATCCTTCATTTGTCAGTTCGCACTTTTCCTGTAGAACGATTTTTCAAATCGTTCCGTGAACGCAAACACTGTCCGAACGGATATTTGGTTCTTTGGCCTCCTGAACTACGAAAAAAGTATGCCGGACATGGAGAAAAAGTATGAAAGCAAAGTGGTACCTTCCGATTTGCGTCGGCTTGGTGATTATCATATTTATCATGTATCAGACCTTATTTTCAAATAAGGACGGAACCATGTATATAGCTTTTGCAGGACCCCTGTCAGGTAAGGCAGGGAAAATTATGACTCAGGCCATCCAATTATATTTTGATGAAATTAATGACAAAGGAGGAATAAGGGAAAAAAAACTTGTTTTGGACATGTTTGATGACCAGAACAATGCTGATATGGCAAAACAAAGCGCCTTGAAAATGGCTGAACAAAATCGTGCGCTTGCCGTAATCGGTCACTGGTACAGTTCCTGCTCTATAAGCGCCGGCGGAGTTTATAAAATATATAAAATCCCGGCAGTAACCCCGGGATCAGTCCATCCGGATGTTGCCCGGGATAATGACTGGTATTTCAAAACGATTTACAGTATAAACACCCCCGGCATGTTTTTGGCATATTATATCAAAAAAGTTATGCAAAATGATTCGGCCTATGTTATTCATGAAGATGGGATATATAGCAGTTTAAGCAGTATTTTTAAGGAAACAGCCCGGGAAGTGGACCTTGATGTGAGGGGTTCATGGGAGTTTAAGGTATCCCATGCCAAACTGAATCGGAGGTTACGGGATATCGTCAGTGAATTGCAGGCAAAGAAAGATTCAACCAGCATAATTGTTCTGTCTGTACAAGCTCCTGAGGGGGTCAAGATTATAAAGTTATTGAAGGATGCAGGAATCGAAAATCCCGTGATAGGCCCGTCTTCGTTTTCCGAGGAAACCTTTTTAAATGGTTTCCGGAAATTTCCAAAAGAGCAGCAGGAACCAGGCTATTATACAGATGGCATTTATGTCATGACCCCGCTGATCTTTGATACAGCTAATCAGGAAGCCCGGCGCTTCAGAGAGACATATAAGGCCCGATACCGGGAAGAACCGGATTGGTCTGCCGCGTTCGCGTATGACGCTGCAAAGGTAATTGTCAAAGCGATACAACAGGGGGATATCCAGGGAAGACCTGACACACTGAGTGATGACAGAAAAAAAATAAGAGATTACCTTGCAAATCTGACCAGTGCGAAAAGTGCTGTGGAAGGAACCACAGGACTCAATTATTTTAATGAATACGGTGATGCACAAAAGCCGGTTTCCATCGGCGTGTATAAACATAATGAAATTATTTCTGTCCTGACTCAGCTCAGAACTGCTCGGAATATCAATAAAATTTCCGATACCGAGGCCGCAGATGCGGCAGACCGGATAATCTCTGTCGGTGACACATATATGTATAAGACGCAGATAGTCTATACAGGGATGGACATCAGAAAAATCAGTGATCTTGACTTGGACGGCCTGACCTGTAAAATGGACGGGTACCTTTGGTTTCGCTGTAAAAGCACCACCCTGGATGTCGGTGATATAGAATTTCTCAATGCTGTTATGCCTATTGAAACAGATAATTCTGCCCAAAAAGTCAGTTTTCAATTGGTCAGGGAAAAAATCGGCAGTCACCAGGCCTATCGTCTGTATAATTTCAAGGGACAGTTCAAAGTTGATTTCCATCGCGTTCAGCATGCCTTCGGATTGCACAGTCTCGGGGTGAGTTTCCGGCATCGGGACATTACCGCAGATAACCTGATTTATGTAGTTGATGAGCTTGGGATCGGACCGAAAGACAATGAATCCGCCGTGGAAGAAATGACGGAGGCAGATGTGTTCAGTTCTGCTTACGGGTGGGGGCTGCGTAATATTCGTTTTTTTCAGGATATAATAATAGAAAAATCCCTGGGAGCCATTGACAGTGACGGTGACGGGTTCGTGTATTCCAGGTTCAATCTTGATATCGTGATCGGACAGGACAGCATGACATTAAGGAGAAAGATGTCTTATCAGCTTGCAGGATATGTCATGTTGTTCAGTTTCATACTTGTTTTACCGATTGCTTTCGAAAAGACTTTCAAACGTTTTCCAAAACAAACATGGTTGTTCCTGATTATCGCCTGGGGCGGAATGATGCTCACCAGTGAGACATTCATTTTAGGCTTGCTGACCGACAAAATACGCCCATACTACTTGGAACGCATTATCCTGATATTTGATATGCTGTGGTGGATGATTCCGGCAATGTTTATTGTCATGACAATCGAACGATTTATCTGGATTCCCCTGGAATCGCGAACCGGACGGGCTGTTCCGACGATTGTCCGGCGCATGCTATCGTTTCTGATTTATCTCCTGACCTGTTTCGGGATCATTGCCTTTGTATTCAATCAGAGACTCACCGGATTGCTGGCAACATCAGGAATGTTCGCAATGATTATCGGACTGGCACTCCAAATTAACATCTCAAACATTTTTTCAGGAATAGCATTGAGCGTAGAGCGTCCGTTTCGGGTCGGCGACTGGGTCAAAATCAGCAATAATGAGGGAAAAGTCATAGACATGACATGGCGGACAACCAGGATTCAGACAATGACTGAGACTGTGATAAGTGTTCCGAACAGCGTGGCGTCAGATTCCGTTGTAGAGAATTGTTATTATCCTGATAATACGTACTGGAAAGGATTTACGGTTTATATAGACCCGACCCATCCCCCTGTCCGTGTGGAGAAGCTGCTCCGCGATGCCGTGCTTTCTGTGGAGGATGGGCTGACGCCATGGGTGCAGTTTGCAGGAGTCAGTGAATGGTCGGCAAGCTACTGGGTCTGGTTTTCCGGAAAAGACCATGCAAAACGATTTGTGCATAGCAGGGCAGTGTGGGAAAATGTCTGGACTCATCTGAACCATGCCGGGATTGAGTTTGCAATTGAGTTCGAGCGAAAGCGCCGTTCCCGGAAAAAGGTAGCCCGCTGGGAAAAATCGCTTGCTATTTTGGAGGAGACAGATATATTCCGGCCATTTGATGCTGAAGCAAAATCTGTTCTGAGTCGGCAAATGCGTCAGTATCATATCCCCCCTGGGGAGATTGTCATACAGGAAGGAGAGAGCGGGGATTCCCTCTTTATCATTGCCGAAGGAGTTCTTGGCTTGGGGATGCAGCTTGAAAATGGTCAGACTGCCGAGATTGCCCGCCTTGCCGCTGGAGACATTATCGGTGAAATGGCCCTGCTGACCGGGGAACCCGGTACAGCCACAGTGAAGGCGATCACAAACAGCGTTTTGTATGAAATTACGAAAGGAGACATCGCCCCGTTTCTGGAAGCACAGCCTGAAATTGCGGAATATCTCAGTGAGATACTGACCGAACGAAAAATAGGAACAAAAACTGATAAAGGTTCCTTTCAATCTGAAGAAGAGGAGAAACAAATCATATACAAACAGTTTCTTGAGGGAATCCGGTCTTTTTTCAGTTTAAATACGCAGTCCCTGGCAGTGAAAAGTGAATCCCGTTAAGGTGATTTCCGGAAAAAATATACCAGTCAGTTTGTAGTTCCGCCCTCAGACGGCGTGACACCGCCTGAAGGCGGAACTACAAACCTCAATCTGGTATATTCATGGAAATCACCTAAGTGCCCCGTTTCAGAAATAATGTCAGGGTTGCACGGGCGCAATGTAACGTAATCTTTCAGATTGCGCCGGAGCGGGGGACGCAATCTGAAAAATTACGTTACACTCCTGCGGCATGTGTAAAAGGTGGGACACCCATAAAATAACCGGATGACAAATCCGGCGGTTGCAGCTCGGATTTGTCAATCCGAGCCGAACAAAGTGGCTGCCCCCGCTGGATTGACAAATCCGGCGGTTGCGGCTTGGATTGGCCAAGCCGAACGAAGTGGGACATTTATGAGTCCCCTAACCAGTTAAGGAGGAACAAAATGATCATACCTAGACTTAAAAACATCAGGATGAAATTGAAATTAACCGCCCTGTTTCTGCTTGCATGCATTGTTCCCATTGTTTCTTTGGGTCTGTGGAGCAGCAGACTGGCCACTAATGCTTTGATCGCAAGGTCATTCGGGCAGCTTGAGTCTGTGCGTGACATTAAAAAAGAGCAGATCAGGACTTTTTTTGCCGAACGCAAGGGAGATATGGGGGTTCTGGTGGAAACGGTGGATTCGTTCAGGAAATCCGCATTTGAGAGACTGCAAACCGTACAGGAACTCAAAAAGCACAGATTGAAGACTTTTTTTGCAAAGCTGCAAAGCGATATACTTACCCTTTCAAAAAGTGAGGATGTTTTTAAATTGTACGGTTATGTTAAAACGTATCATGATGACATGATGTTCAGCCCTTCCGATCCTTATGACACCTCGACTGATGGATATAAGAAACTCTGGAGTGAGCACAGTACGCACATGAAGGATTATGCAAAAGTATATGGATATTATGATGTTTTTCTCATCTGTGCATCACATGGGCATGTGATGTTTACCGTTGCCAAAGAGAGCGACCTCGGTACTAACCTGGGTCACGGTCCTCACAAAGACGAAGGTCTGGCGCGTCTTTGGCGCAGAGTGACAGAATCAGGGAAGGTGGTTTTTGAGGATTTCTCATCTTATACGCCCAGCGAAGGGCAGCATTCGGCCTTTATCGGCGCTCCTGTTTATGATAGTTCAGACAAACTTGTCGCCGTAGTCGCACTGCAGATTCCGACTGATCCCATTAATGCCATTGTGCAGAGGCGTCAGAGCATGGGAAAAACAGGCATGACCTATCTGGTGGGCAGGAAAGATAACATTACCAGCTACCGCAGCAACAAAGTGGTTAAAAAAGGAGAGGAAACCCCAGGGGAAGGCAAAATCGGAGATGCAATATCAGGGAACGATATTGATAAAGCGATTGCCGGCAAATCCGGCCAGGAGATCAAAACCTCAAACGCAGGAGACTTGGAGATCGTAAGCTATGCTCCTTTAAAAATACCGGGTATTAACTGGGCAATTATCAGCACCATAAAACTGGAAGAGGCTATTGTTCCGAAGGGGGAAGAGGAAGAGGAAGAGGATTTTTTTGGCGTATATATCAAAAAATCAGGATATCATGACCTTTTTCTGATTCATCCTGAGGGGAAGGTCTTTTATTCTGTAACTAATGAGGCAGACTACGGTACAAACATGATCAATGGCGAGTATGCCAAATCAGGGCTTGGCAAACTGGTCAGGGAGGTATTGAAAACCGGACAATTCGGAATGGCCGATTTTGAACCATACCCTCCGAGCAATAACGATCCTGCTTCTTTTATTGCCCAGCCGGTGAGACAGAATGACAAAGTCCAACTGATCGTGGCGCTCCGGTTGTCTCTTGAGGCAATCAACAGCATCATGCAGCAGCGTGAAGGCATGGGCACGACCGGGGAAACTTACCTCGTGGGGCATGACAAACTCATGCGATCTGATTCTTTTATGGATCCCATCCTCCATTCGGTAAAAGCCTCTTTTGCCAACCCATCTGGCGGAAGTGTTGATACTGAAGCAGTCAGTGAGGCACTCTCCGGCAAAACAGCAAGTAAGATCATCAAAGACTACCGCGGTTCCCAGAGTCTTTCATCTTTCACGAAGCTGGATGTGGGTGACATGAGCTGGGCTCTGCTCGCCGAGATTGATAAAACCGAGGTGGAAGAACCGGTCAGAGAACTTATATTCGCCATAGTGTACGGTGGTCTGTTTATACTTTCAGTTATAGCGGTTTTCGCATCCTTCATTGCAAAACAGATTGCCGATCCGCTGGTTAAAAGCGCTGATTTTACAAAATCCATGTCCATGGGTGATTTCAGTGCTGAGATAGATATAAAACAAAAGGATGAAATTGGTCTTCTGGCAGACTCATTAAGAGAGATGGAGGGTAAGATAAGCGATGTTCTGAAAGCATTGGACACCCAGATATTGGCGGTTCAGGAAGGCAATCTGGGTATTCGCAGCGACGCAGAGAGTTTTTCAGGGGGCTGGCATGAGCTTATTGTCAAGATAAACGATCTGATTGCTACTCTCGTCGGACATATTGACAACATTCCGAACCCCTCGTTGATCATAGACAAGGACTTTACTATCCGCTATATCAGCAAAGCCGGGGCAGATATTATCGGCAGGGAGGCGGAGGATCTCGTTGGGGAGAAATGCTATGATCACCTCAAAACCTCCGACTGCCGCACCCCGAATTGTGCCTGCGCCAGGGCCATGCGCAGCGGTCGCAATGAAAGGGGCGAAACCGACGCTCACCCCGCTGCCACCGATCTTTTTATCTCTTACAGCGCAGTGCCGCTGAAAAGCCAGGAAGGCGAGATCATAGGCGTTATGGATGCCATAGTAGATCAGACTGCTGTCAGAAAAGCCATGGAGAGCGCCGGGGAAACCGCCGCAGTCCTTATTGACTCGGTTCAGAATCTTTCCTCATCTTCCCAGGAGATTTCCAGCACCTCCAATGAACAGGCAGCAGCAGTAAAGGAAATTGTCAGTACAATGGAAGATTCTGATCAGCTTGCCAAAAGTATTGCCGCAAAAATAAACGAGGTCACCGAGGCTGCAAGCACGTCAAAGGATGTTGTCAATAAAGGGTTTTCCATTATTAAAAACACCCTGGCAAAGATAATTGAAATAAAGGATTCGAACCTGGAAACGATTACGGAAATCAAATCCCTGGGGGACAGGATTGAAAGCATCTGGGACATCGTGAATATGATTAACGGCATCGCTGATCAGACCAAGATTATTGCTTTCAACGCGGAACTTGAAGCGTCTTCGGCAGGGGATGCTGGAAAAAATTTCCAGATTGTTGCCTCCGAGATCAGAAGACTGGCGGACAGCACCGTGAGTTCTACCGGTGAAATTAAGTCTAAAATCGGTGAGATACAGAATTCATCGGACAAGCTTATTATTGCCTCGGAGGATGGTACGGAGAAAATAACAGAGGGCTGGAAGTTGTCCGAGAGATTGCAGAGTATTTTTGAGGAGATACTGAGTTCATCGGAAGTATCAGCCGATTCAGCGGGTCAGATTGCCGTGTCCATAAACCAGCAGGTATCCGCATTTGAACAGATTCTCCTGACCTTAAAGCAGATCGCTGAGGGTATAGATAGCTTTGTTGTATCCACCAAGGCGACTACGGAGGCTTCTGAAAAGCTCGGGAAGATGGCAGACATGCTGCATGCTGTTATTGAAGAGTATGCCAGCAAAGATGGGAGTGAAGATGGGAGTGAAGTGAAAAATGGATAATAACGAACTGCTGACACGCATAGCAGCGAAGAAGACCGATGATCCTGATGAAAAATCCGGCGATCTCGGAAAGCTGATGAAATTTCTTATTGTCCAGGTAAAGGACAAGAACTACGCTTTTTTTGTGGAGCAGATCAAGGAAATCGTTACGGATGTACCGCTTTACTTTGTTCCGTTTGTGCCGCCCTACGTAAGGGGTTTTATCAACCGTCACGGCGAACCTCATACTGTTTTTGATCTGAACGCTTTATTTGAAGGTGAAGAGCTGGAATCAGCCACTTTTCTGATTTCAAATTTTGAAAATGATCAGATAGCTTTTCTGACTTCAGGCGTGACTGAAATCCTGAAAATACCTGAAAACGAGGTCCATGTGATAACATCCGCAGAGGAAAATGAGGGGTTTTTTCTTGGCTCCGTCAGTTCAAAAGGTGCTGAAATTTTTATCCTGAATCTTCCGAATATCGTAGAGAGGTTGGAGCATGACATCTGATAATCATGAATTTCTGATTCTCAATTGTACTGAAATGGATTTTATCATTAATCGAAACCAGTTCTTTGCCAGTATTGTTCTGGAAGAGACAGTGAAATATAAGAGTCAGGCCAGGCATTTTTCTTCACTTATGAAGTATCATGAACAAACTTTGCCGGTCTTTGATTTTAACGCGTTCCTAAAGGATACTTTTGGGTCCGGGATTGAAAGCATTTTTAATATCGCTTTAATTTCCGATATCACTTTGTTTTCCGAGGGAAACCAGTCTGCATACAGGAACCTTATTCTCAAAGAAAACACAGAACTTTCATCCGAATACTTAGCATTGAAGGTGAATGTCCAAGCCGAGATAAAGCGTGTTCCATTATCAGAAATCAGATTAATCCCATCCGGTCTCAGGGCAAAACTGAACAAAGAGGGAATCCTGGGTTGCAGATTCCCCCTTAAAAATAATATTCAGTACTTTGTGGATATTGAGACAATCATTTTTAAATGTATTGAGGAGGTTTGAAGTTTGAAGCCGGAGGGGACGAATTTACGAATTGCTGTACTACATAACATAACCGGGATATATGCGGAAATGGGCATTGAACATCTTACTCTTAATCTTGCTCTTGCTGAAAATTTACAGCGTCTTAAGAGCAAGAGCAAAGGTAAGTCCTCGTTCCCAAACTCCGTTTGGGAACGCGATTGCCCGCAAAACTCCGGTTTTGCATGAAATGTCAGGCAGATGCAGACAGAGTTTGCCTACAGGCGTGTTCCCGGACGGAGTTCGGGAACAAGGGCCCGAGTAAGTACTTGGCCATAAATTTTTCTGTACTCAGCTTTGCGCCTCTGCAAGAAAAAAAATCCCCCCCTTTTTTAAAGGGGGGCCGGGGGGGATTTCTGCCGCAACACCTTTTTTTTGTAACATAAAATCCCCCCGGCCCCTTTAAAAAAGGGGGGACGAACTTAAAAAGTGGTGTAGTACTTAGGGATTTCCCAATAAATAATCTGCCCGTCTGACCTTAATTTTGCTCTTTATCTTGCTCTTGCTCTTTATCAGGCAGGAGCAGGAGCGAGAGCACAAGAGCAAGAGTAAGAGCAAGAGCAAGATACCGGGTATATTGATTTTGGGGAAATACCTTACTTACCTGACACTTTTAATTGCACCCGGATTAAGAGTCAGCAGATCTGAAAGTTTCCGGTAAACCTTGTAAACAGCGGATTCCGAGGGGAAAATCGGAATCCTCTGTCTGCAAAAGTTTTCGATCTGCTACAGCAACTTGTAAATTCCTCCCTTTCGCAAAGGGGCCCGGGGGATGAACTTGTAAGGTATTTCCCCCAAATTAATATACCCGGTATCTTACTCTTACTCTTGCTCTTGCTCTTGTACTCTCACTCCTGCTCCTGCTTGATAAAGAGCAAGATTAAAATTAAGGTCAGACGGGTAGCGTGGGTAGATTATTTATTGAGAAATCCCTAAGTTGCGGTACTACTGAGAGTAAGCAAGATTTGACCGATGATCAAGACCCGAAAATGGGTAAAAAACTCATCAATAAGGAGTTAAGTTATGACTGTTGACAGAGATGCCTTTATCGACAATTATTTGGATGAACTTAAAGAGAATATGCTGTTAATTGATTCGGGAATCCTTACGCTCAAGAAAAATCCGGAGGATGAGAATGAACTGGCCAGATTACTACGGACGCTCCACACCATAAAAGGCTCTTCCCGGATGCTGAAATTCAACCACATCGAAAAGATTGTCCACGGCTTGGAAAATGTATTCAAAGGTGTCAAAGAAGGGAAATATAGTATAACCAGGGATCTGATCCGCCTGGTTTTTATAACAACAGACTATTTGCAGATCGGAGCCGGTAAAATAAAAGAAAGTAAGAGTGACGAGCTTCCCATGGAGAATTTGCTGGATGTGTTTGAGAAGGCATGTTCCGGCGAATCCTATTCATTGGATGGTTTGAAACTCACAAGCAAAGAACAGGTGACTGATTCACACTCCTCGCCTGACCCCGTGGGAAAGGATGATGTCGCAGGGACAACTTCCGACTCTGAAACGATTCGCATAAAGGTCAGCAAAACGGAGAAGATAAGCAAGCTGCTCAATAATCTGATTATCAAGCAATTTCAGTTAAAAAGAGAAAACGATGTTCTTCACAACCTTGAACAGGAATTCCGTGCGCTGATGTCAACGGCCCCTGGCGGAGATAACGGGGGGAAAAGTCCGAACTATGCGAAAAAAGAGAGCAAGTGTTTGAAAGGCATTCAGCAACTCAGGAAAGATTTTTACCTGGACCTGGCTTTGTTGGAAAGAGACACTTTCGAGTTGCAGGAAGAAATTCTCAGTCTGAGCATGATGCCTCTTGACCTGATTATCGGTCCTTTGAACAAAATGGTGGAAGAGACAGCAATGAGTCTGGACAAGGAAATTGATTTCAGTGTTACCGGGTCAGATGTCATGCTTGATAAAATCATCCTGGAGAAGCTGAATGACCCTATCATTCATCTGGTGAGAAATTCCATTGATCATGGTATTGAAATGCCCCGGGAACGTGAGGCAAAGGGAAAGAACAGCATCGGGCGGCTTGAGATGAACTGTTACCTGGAAGGCGGCAATATCATCATCAGGATAAAGGATGACGGCAAAGGGTTGGATTACGACAGGATCCGGGAAAGGGCAATTGAGCTTAACCCGGCACAGGAAGAAGATATCCGCTCTATGGATGAGACAGCCCTGAATACTTTTCTCTTTACTTCAGGCTTTTCTACCAAAGAAAAAGTTCAGGAACTATCGGGAAGAGGAGTCGGTCTTGATATAGTCAGATACAATATCGGAAATATAAAGGGAAAGATAGCCCTGTGCAGCGAAAAAGACAAGGGAACCGAATTTGTCCTGACCCTTCCTCTTTCTCTTGCCACTGTGGAAGGATTTTTTATTTTATGCGCAAACGAAAAGTTCCTGATTCCTTCGACTTTTGTCAAAGAAGTTCTTATTATCAATGAAGAACAAAAACTGAATCTTGTGAACAGCAAAGCAATAAAATTGCGTGATAAAATTATTCCGCTCTACGATCTGAAAGCCATCCTCGATAAGGAAGTGCCTCGGGAGAAAAGCGATAAAATATTTGTCATGATTGTGGAGTCATTAAACGAAATGGTCGGAATGGTTGTGGATTCGATTATCCAGTATGCATCACTTATTTATAAGCCCCTGCCCCCGAATCTGAATAAGCTGAAACCGATCCAGGGTATTGTATTTGATGAAAGCTATAATATTATAAATATACTGTACATTCCTGAGATTATGAATCGCTTTTCGAAAATTCAGCATATTGCTGCATCCGCAGAGGGACCTTCTTATGCTGAAAAATATATTCTGGTTGTGGATGATTCCTATACTACCCGTAAAATTGAGCAATCCATTCTCGAACTTGAGAATTATAATGTTGTCACCGCAAATGACGGAATTGACGGGCTTGAAAAATTGGGCGAGCAACATTTCGACCTGATAGTTACCGATATTAACATGCCGAGAATGGACGGCCTGGCCTTTGTTGAAAATCTGAGACAGCAGGATGAATATGGGCAGACACCGGTAATCGTTGTCTCTTCTGTCAGTGATCCTGAGATAAAAAAGAAGTTTGCCTCAAAAGGTGCAAACTCCTTTATCGTTAAATCGGATTTTGACAGGGGGAATCTGATTTATGAAGTTAGAAATCTTATTGGGTAGTAAAATCAGACCTCCGAGGTTTTAAAAACCTCGGAGGTCTTCTTCGCCGGATAGGTGAGACAGAATGAGAATACTGATAGTTGATGATTCCGCCCTTGTTCGCAGTATTGTAAAACATGTGCTGGGTACTGAAAAAGGTTTTATTGTTGCAGGAGAAGCCTCCACCGGTAAGCAGGCCGTTGAGATGAACCGAAAATTAAAACCGGATTTTATTATTATGGATATTAATATGCCGGTGATGGACGGCTTGGAAGCCACCCGCAGGATCATGCAGGACAAACCTGTTCCTATCCTTATTTTTTCCGGTGCATCCGACACGGATACCAGCTATAAAGCGATTGATACCGGCGCTGTTGATATGATGGAGAAACCGAATATGGATCAGTTCAATGAGCCCGCTTTTTACCGGAGTTTTTTACAAAAAATACGCCTGCTGGCCGATAAAAAAGTTTTTTCAAAACCTGTGGTTCCTGCCCTTAAAAGCAAGCCAGTGGAAAAAGAGAGTATCTCCCAGGCTCCTGTAATCCGCGAGAAGAAAATTTTATCCGAATCCGAGTCAGTGGAAAAAAAGAAGACCTATAAAATGCTGGTAATCGGCGCATCAACCGGCGGCCCCTCTGCTGTTAAGGAGGTGTTGCAAAATTTACCGGGCACTTTTCCTTTCGGGATTGCACTGGTTCAGCATATAGAAAAAGGATTCGACCAGGGATACGCCAGGTGGCTGAATGAAGCAACAGCACTGAATGTCCGTTTAGCAGAGAAAACAGAGATTATTCAAGCAGGTGAAGTGCTTGTTGCTCCGTCAGACAAGCATCTGATTATCAAGGGGAATCGTTTTATGCTTTATGATGGTCCCAAGGTCTTGAATCAGAAGCCCAGTGTTGATGTTTTATTTGAATCCGCTGCGAACAGTTTCGGGGATAAATTAATCGGGGTTCTCCTTACCGGCATGGGGCGTGACGGGGCCAACGGGTGCCTTTCCATTTTCTCGAAAGGAGGATTTACCCTGGTTCAGGATAAAGAAACTTCTGCAATCTTCGGAATGCCAAAGGCGGCTATTGACCGGGGAGGAGCTTCAAAGGTGCTTCCTCTCCGGGAAATACCCAAATATCTTGTTGAATTAGTCATTAGTCATTGATCAGTTCTCATAAATCACATAATGGTTATTACAGAACAATATTTTAATCAGATTATTCGATTCATAGAAAACGATACGGGAATACGTCTGCCTGACACCAACTATCGCCTGATAAAACGCTTTGTTTCGGAAAGACTGTCATCTCTTGAAATGAACCAGGATACCTACCTTGCTCATATTAAAGAGAATAAAGCTGAATATGATCGTTTTCTCGACGCTATCACCATTAATGAAACCTACTTCTTTCGTGAACAAAAGCATTTTAAGATAATAGATAAAATTATTTTTCCCCAGTATGCAAATACAAGACAGGATCCTCTTGCCTTCTGGAGTGCGGCCTGCTCAACCGGGGAAGAGGCGATTTCCATTGCAGCCCTGGCAGAAAAGTTTTGGGGACAAAGTTCGGAAAATACCTATTCGGTTTTTGCAAGCGATTTGAATCCCCGTGCTTTGGAAGCTTTTAAGAAAGGAGAATTCAGGCCAAATTCCTTCCGAGAAGACGGATCATGTTTTCATCACCTTCTGAAACCTTTTATTCGTCACAAAGATGGGCTTCAAATTTTAGGAGATTCACTGAAACAAAATATCCGCATTTATCATATCAATCTTTTAAGTGATGATTTCAGCAGGCTCTCGGCTTGTTTTAATATTGTTTTTTTGCGAAATATGCTGATCTATATACCGATTAAGACACGACAAAAAATTCTTGATAAAATTGTCAGAAAAATGGCAAATGGTGGGTATTTATTTCTCTCATCTTCAGAAACGCCCCTGGTTTCTCATCAGGATTTAAAGTTAGCGGACCATCAGGGAGTATATTTTTTTCAAAAGAAAAATATCCGAGATAAAAAACAGGGATGCCTGTCTGATCAGAAACTGTTTAAAGAAATCGGCGGAAAGCGGTTTACTAAAAAAACTGTTACTGAGGTGTTCCCGGGGGAAAAAAAAGAGAAATACTTCGTGAATGTCGAGGAAATCACTTTTTTTGTGAATCAGAAATTGAATAACAGGCTCTTTTTTGCAGAGGATAATATAAACTATTCCTTAGCAATACAATTCATAGAAATTGTATTTTTGATTAACTCGAATAAATTTTCCAAAGCCAGGGAGCAGTTGGAAGCAGTAGGCAATATTACAGTGCCTAACGAAATCAGCTTTTACCTTTCAGGATATCTGGATATGGCGGAACAAAATGAGGAGAAAGCTGTTCGCCAATTTTCCAAGGCCCTGAATTGCAATGTTTCTTTCTGGCCTGCGCGTTTTTACCTGGGAATGCTCTTCCAAAAATCCTATCCTCGTAAAGCACGCATCGAATTTGAGATGTGCCAGAGAAGCATCAGTTCTTATTTAGAAAAAGATAGCTACAGTTATCAGTTTCTGCTCGAAGGTTTTAATGCAAAATATTTTTTTGATATATGTCGGAAATGGGTGAAGAAACTTGAAACTTGAAATCCTAATGAAAAGAAGGTAATATAGTAATAATCCTTAAAGGTTTCCCGAAATTTTAGTCTGATACGAAAAGCCTTGCTTATAAGGGATTTGCAGATTCGTCACTTCGCAGGAGCCGGTTTTATTTTCACAGCCTTTATTTTAACCGCGAAAATTTTAACCACGAAACACACGGAAGACACTAAATTATATTCTTTTTCCGATATCTTTCATATCAGCATAAAGGCAACTGACACAGTTCCGCCTTCGGCAACCGCGAAGCGGAAAATGAAGGACGCTCTCTTTTTTTCGGGCTACCCACCTAAGCCGGGACAAAATTAAGCTCACGGTCGTGCCGACAATACTGTTCCGTCCGAGGGACTGTTCCATACGTTGCCAATACATCGGGTTTTTACCGAAAATACGGGCGATTACCCGGAACGGAACGTCAGATTTCCGGAGAAACAGAGCGTTTTCCGCATCGTCGGTCATGGCTGTCATATAAGGCATGACGAAAGAGGGGCGGATTGTATAACTGATTCCGCCGATTTCTATACGGCGAATCTTAATCCCCTGTTTTTTCGATATATGACTGTCCTTCGTCCGCCAGCCGTATTCTGTCTCAGGCGGAAAGAGTTCGGGATACTTCGCTATCATTTCGTCAATATAAAGCCTGAACTGAAGCGGATCTCCGACTATAACTTCGCAGGTTTCCTGCGGAAAAGGGAGGCAGATCGTGCGATTCTGCCGCGGGGCGCTATCCTTTTATAAATAAATAGCTTAACTAGTTTTCGTTCAGACACTATTTATTTAGCAAGCGCAGCGCTGATCGCTGCCTGTCCTAGGGATATCCCCCCGTCATTAGGAGGAATACGGTTATGTGTGAATACATGGAAATTCTTATCCTCCAGTTTTTTCATCAGACCGGTTAAAAGAATTGCATTTTGAAACACTCCTCCGCTCAGAACTATACGGTTCAACCCATTCTCTCTTCTTTTTACCTCACACAGATTTGAAAAAAGGCTGATCAGCGTTGCATGAAATTTTATGCTGATTTCGCGCGGATGGATGTTCTTTTCTATGTCTTTTACTATGCCTCGCACAATTGATTGAAGAGGGATATGACTGATATCCCCTGATATCAGTTCATACTTGTAGCAGCCGGTTTCCTTTTTTTCTTCAGCAATCATCTCCAGTTCCATTGCAGCCTGCCCCTCAAAGAATACCTTGTCCCTGATACCGATAATTCCGGCAATGCCGTCAAAAAAGCGTCCCATGCTTGATGTATAGGGAGCATTGATATTTTTTTTTATCATTTCGAGAATGATCTTTATTTTATTTTCATCTGTTTTCCGTAACATAGGTAAGTCAAGATTCAGGAACTCTTCGCCAAAAGCATCGTAAAGATAACTGACTGCCATGCGCCAGGGTTCCTTTATCGCTGATGCGCCTCCCGGCATCGGTACATAAGCCAAGTGAGCAGTTCGTACAAATCTGTCAGTTTCCGCAATAAAGACTTCTCCGCCCCATATATTCCCGTCCGTTCCGTATCCGGTGCCGTCAAATGAAAGCCCGATGACAGGCCCCTCCAGTTTATGTTCTGCCATACAACTGACAATATGTGCATGATGATGCTGCACCGGAATCTTTTTTATGCCCTGCTGTTCCTTCGCGTAGCAGGTACTCAGGTAATCCGGGTGAAGATCATGGGCGATGATTTCTGGATTGATATCAAGAATTCGCTTCATATGTTCGATGGTCAGCTTAAAGAATTCGTATGTGGCAAAATTCTCCAGATCCCCGATGTGCTGACTCAGGAAAGCTTTATTCTCCCTTGTCAGACAGACAGTATTCTTCAGTGCCGCGCCGCAGGCGAGTATCTGCGGAATTTTTCTTTTCAGAAATACAGGAACAGGAACATATCCCCTTGAGCGGCGAATGAATTGAGTTTCCAGCTTCCAGTTTCCAGTCTCCAGCTTCCAGTTTCCAGTCTCCAGTCTCCAGTCTCCAGTCTCCAGTCTCCAGTCTCCAGTTTCCAGTCTCCAGTTTCCAGTTTCCAGTTTCAAACTCCGAACAATCGAATCATCGCTTCTCAGGTAGATGTCTCGATTATGGATCAGGAAATAATCCGCAATCTCCGGAAGCCGGTTAAACGCGTCGTCATTCTCAATCGCAATGGGTTCGTCACTCATATTTCCGCTGGTCATTACCAGTGCTGTCGTTTGCGAGTCCGACCGCGAGAGATATTTCAGAAGAAGGTAATGAAGCGGCGTATAAGGAAGCATGACGCCGAAATATTTGTTCCGGGGAGAAACTCCAGCGGAAAGGGAATTCGGTTCCTTTTTCTCCAGGAGAACAATAGGACGCTGGTGAGATAAAAGAAGTGCCTCGTCTTCTGGTTTGACACACGCGTATCTGCGGATTTGATCTATGTCATAAGACATGAGGGCAAATGGCTTTTCTTCGCGCTGTTTCCTCTGCCTGAGCCGGAAGACTGCCTCGTCATTTTCCGCATCCGCGGCCAGGTGAAAGCCGCCGAGTCCTTTGATGGCTAAGATATACCCCTGTTTTAAGAGTGCAGCCGTTTTTTCAATGGGATCATCAGCTTGTATGCCTTTTCGGGTGTTATCATAAAGGGTGGCATGAGGGCCGCAGGCTTCGCAGGCATTGGGCTGGGCGTGAAACCGTCTGTTTTCGGGATCATCATATTCGGCTTGGCATTTTTCGCACATTTTAAAATGCTTCATGGAGGTCTCGGGCCGGTCATATGGGATATCCGCGATGATGGTATATCGGGGGCCGCAGTTTGTGCAGTTGATGAACGGGTAGTGATACCGTCGGTCTTGGGAGTCAAATAACTCGCGGAGACAGTCCTCGCAGACCGATACATCGGGTGAGATAAGGGTTGATCGTTTGGCCTGACTCTTGCTTTCTGTAATGGAGAAATCTTTGAATTTCCTTACGTTTTCGGGATGAACCGAGATTTCAACGATATGTGCGAGAGGCGGGGCTTTTTTCGTAATATCCGCGCAAAAGGATTGAATCTTTTCTTCAGTTCCTTCCAGATGGACCGATACGCCGGAGGATGTATTCGCGATTTTTCCCTTCAGATCATACTGATTCGCCAGTTGATAGACAAAGGGCCGAAAGCCCACTCCCTGGACGATGCCGTTTATTTCCAGCCTTTTTGCAATGTTATTTTCTGTCATATTGCCTTCAGTCATCCAGTATGGAAGCTGCTTCGCGCAGGATCGCGAGGGATTCCATTGCCACGGATTCATCTATTTTATGGATGGCAAAGCCTGCATGAACTATGACGTAATCTCCGATCCGGGCATCTTCAATGAGAAGAAGACTGGCTTTTCTTCTGACGCCATCCACGTCTATTGTTCCGATGCTGTCTTCAATTTCTACGATTTTAGAGGGTATTGCAAGACACATTATAAGCTGCTCCTTTTTTTTGCTTCTGAGTACACAAAGACCTGCGAGGTTTTGGAAACCTCGCAGGTCTCACGTCTGTCCGTTTACTTATTTCTGATCTATAGGAAAATACTCAGTAGATCGAAAACTTCTGCAACCAGTGGATTCCGGGTTAAAACCGGAAAACATCCGTTTTCCGATTTTCCCCGGAATGACAGTATGTTAAATTGTCATTCCGGGAAACCTTCATGATCTGCCGATCACAACGAATGATGAAACCCCGCACGACCTCCCCCTTTTTTAAAGGGGGCCGGGGGGATTTCTTATCGGGACTTTCATATGAAAATTAAAAAACGGATGTTTTTTAATTTTAACCCGGAATCCACTGGTTACCAAGGTTTACCGGAAACTTTTCGATCTACTGCTACTCCCTGAATGCTCGCTTGGGATTGACAAATCCCAAGCATTTCAAGCGGATTTATCATTCCGCCCGGATATGTTCAGGCTTTTTCCATCTACTGATTATTTGAGAGATATATGATATTTCCGGTCAATAATTCTTCTTCAATAATCACTTTATAAATCACAGGCGGGGCCTTTATATTCTTCAACGTGACATTTTCAAGCCTCATTGTTTCCAACTCCATTTTCTTTTTTACGATGTTGTAAACATCCTCGGAAATGCAGATTCCCCCGGGGTCTGCAAGGGGTTCGATTCTCGCGGCGATGTTGACACCGTCACCGAAGATATCTCCGTTTTTGAAAACCAGGTCCCCGATGTGAATGCCGATGCGGGGAATCAGATTATCTCTTTCAATGCGATGTGACGCCTGGATTTCCAAAGCGCATTTTACGGCATCCGCAGCACTTTGAAACATGACCATGAACGCGTCACCGATGGTTTTGATCTCCGTGCCCTGGTGTTTTGCAAGGATTGAGCGCATGGTGCTGAAATGATCTTCAAGCAGTCTGAGGGTTTTTTCCTCGTTCTTTTCCATTTGTTTGCTGAATCCGACGATATCGGTGAACATGATGGCAGCCAGTCTTTCGCCGTCTTCAAACGGAGGTCGGGATTTCAGAGTCTCGGCATCTAAAGGTTGGAAAGAATTCTCATGATCAAAATCCCCCGGGAAAAGCTTTTTACGCCGGACTTCTGCTTTTTCTATGCCATCCAGCAGTTTTCCTACGCTTACGTCTTCAATGGATTTTTCGCATACGATGCTGTCCCTGTTTTTTTCCTCGTATTTTAAAAGGACATTGTAATCAAAACAATGTTCGCATTCAGGTGTGCAGGTGCAGGGAATTTTTTCCCTGAAACGGATTTTCCTGATGGTTTTATGGATCGCCGCGAAATGAGAACGGATGATCGCCAGGAATTCCCGTTCCGCGGATCCCTGAACCTGGATTTTTGTTATCCGGGTGTAGGGATTGATCCTGACCATTGCCTGGCTGTTTTCGTATTCAAAATACGCTCCTTCCCGCCAGCAGAGATGCTTATCTTCGCGTCTGATCAGGAATTCGTGCATTCGCACGATCACGCGGGTGATGATGCCAGCGGGGAGAAATTCGTAGTGATATTCGAATTGCAGGCAATCCCCGGGATTCCAATTGTATTCGACTTCGTTGGGAGGTAAAAGCTCGGCGACAATGTGGCGGTCGCCTGTTTCAAAGGGGAACGCGAGTTCGAAATTCGCCATCAGACGCAAAATGATGGCGTATTTATCCGGCGGGTATAATGTCCGGTTTGTCCATATCTTCGGTAAATCCGCGTGGTACAAGATACCGTTGCGTTCCTGGACAGGTTTTGCATCCAGAACCTTGTAAACCGCATCAGTTCCCCATTCCGGTCTGAGGATAATCGTATCTTTCAGGAGGATATCTTTGTGGAAATGAAGGATAATTCCTAAATCATGGAGATAACGGCTTAAAGTTTTTGCTTCTCTTTCCTCAATCCCGGCTTTTTTACAGACTTGCAGGTATGTCTTATAGGGTACATGAAATCTCTGTGTGGCCTCAAGAGACCTGCGAACTGCCAGCCAGGACGATGGCCAGGTGGTTCCCATCAGCGGCAGTTTCCAAGCCTGCTTCGCTATAAAGTTTCTTAGCCCCTCAATTCCAGTGCCTTTCTTTGCGCTTACCTTTCCGGATGCGACAATCTGAGGGAAGCGTTGTTTTAAATCCTTGAGGTTCAAATCTTTGCTTCGCTCATCAGATTTGTTCATAATAATGAGAATCGGGCTGTCCGCAGCAAAGGTCTCTATGGTGTTGAGCCAGTAATCAATGCGGCCGTACTCTTCTTCCTGGCGCGCGTCCCATACGAAAATGTAAAGAGATCGCCGGGTGAGAAAAAACTGGTGCGTGGCATGGTAGATTTCCTGGCCTCCGAAATCCCATACGTACAGAGTCATCTGTGTTTTTGGTTTATCAGGGGCGGTGATTTTCCATAGCTGAACGTCGATCCCTCCGGTAGTGGTTTCTCTTTCCGAGTATTCATCCTGGATCAGGCGTCTCATCAGAGAGGTTTTGCCCACGCCGCCTTGGCCGACGATTAGAAGTTTGCCTTCATAAAGAGCCTGCCCTCTTTTTTCTGACTTTTTTAGATACCCTATGACGGCATCTATTCCTTGGTTAGCTATTTCTACAGGAGGAAAAGAAAGCGGATTCTCGTCTGAAATAAGATGTCTCAATTTTCTTAAACAAATTAATTTTTTTGGCAGTTTTTTCAGCTTATTGTAACGCAGATTAAGCAAGGATAAATTCTTGAGATGACCAATTTCTTCAGGTAGTTCTGTCAGTCGGTTTTCACTTACATCAAATTGAGAAAGATTTTTAAGCTGACCAATCTCTTTAGGTAGTTTGCTCAAATTGTTAGCCATTAAATTAAGTTCGGAAAGGTTTTTGAGTTGACCGATCTCTTTAGGCAGTTTATTCAGGTTATTAGCCATTAAGTTAAGTCCGAAGACATTTACAAGCTGACCAATTTCGCCAGGCAACGCATTCAGTTGATTGAAACGTAAATCAAGATAGACAAGTTTTTTTAATTGCCCAATTTCTATAATAAGTTCTGATAGTTGATTAAATTGTAAGCCAAGATGGGTAAGCTGCTTGAGTTGAGCAGTTTCTCCCGGCAGACTGATAAGTTGGTTGAAACCTAAATCAAGTTGAGAAAGATTCTTAAGTTGAAATAATTCTTTAGGTAATTTTTTCAGAAGATTATGCCCCAAGTTGAGTTTGACAAGTTTTTTAAGATGAGCAATTTCTTTGGGCAACTCAGTCAACTGGTTACGGCTTAAATTAAGTTCTTTTAGGTTATTTAAATATTTTATTTCTTTTGGTAATGTATTTAGCAGATTATAACGTAAATAAAGTTTGGTGAGGTTTTTCAGTTGAAATATCTCTTTCGGAAGCTGGTCCAGTTTATTGTGGCTTAAATTAATATATGTAAGATTTTTCAGTTGCCCGATTTCCGGAGGTAATTCTGTGATTCCGGACATGGATAAATCAAGTCCGACAGCTTGTTCTCTTTCTGCTTTTTGGATGATTTTTAATAATTCTTCCTGAGTCATCTTACATTCGCTCCTCTGTTTTGTAATTGCATTATCGGCTTTGGCTTCTCTACTTGAAAACATCTTCCAACTCCCGAACTTCCATCACCCGCATGGTCCAGATTTCCAGAGTTTTATCATCTGCTCCTGCCAGTTCCTCACAAGCCCAGTCAGGAAGAGAACCGAAACGGCTTTCAAGAAGCTTTCGCAACAAGGAAGTTTGTCCTTCTTTATGTCCTTCCTTGCGCCCCTTTTTATAGCCCGCCATGTGTCCTTTCGCTTCCGCGGTTTCCATGATATCCCTTTCAATAGGAATGGACATAAGAAACCGTTCATAACGCCTGCGTTCCTCCTCACCCATTTTCAAAACAGCCAGCTTTTCCCCGGCTTTGTCAATATTGGGGGATTTGAAATCCTCACGGACGCTTTCGTTTTTCAGCATGTAGATCCATTCGTCCAGATCGGATTCTATTTCATCCTCAAACCGTTCCACATGAATCATGTAATATTCGGGAAAAATCTCTTTTTCAACATCTTTTTCCCGGAGAACAAAGCGCCCCCGCGGTGTCTGAAAACGCTTCCTGATGATCAGCGGATTCCCGGTGTGCATCCCCGCGAACTGCGTGGAACCGTAATAGACATAATCATCTCCCGATCCCAGGTTGAAATACAGGATGCTCACGGATATCACCTTGACGATTTCCTCATAAGGCCTGCCGATTTTCAGGTTATCTACAATGACTTTCGACGTGCCGAAAAGCAGGCGTTCGATATAGTCGCTTTCGGTTTCGTTCTGGATTTCTATGATGATATGGCGGCCCCGGCTGTCCCTGATCATCACATCAACCCGGTTGAATTTCTGGTCTTCTGTTTCCTGCTGGGATTCGCTTTCCAGGATTTCAAGAACCTGAACATCTTCCCGCAGAAGCGCCGACAGGAAACCTTCCAGGATATCAAAATTGGCCTTGTCCCGGAGCATATTTTTGATTGCCCAGTCAAAACGTATCAGTCTGCCTTTTTCAATCATTGGAGGAATCTCCTGTTTTTTTATGTAGGGTGGGTGGAGCGAAGCGGAACCCACCGTTTGCGGAATTTAGGT
>JAUCGG010000259.1 GCA_030378015.1 Desulfococcaceae bacterium HSG8 | reverse complement strand
TAATGTCCGGGTTAAAACGGAGGAGTGCAAAGCTTGCTTTGCGCCACTGCGGGATTCCCGCAAAGCAGGCTTTGCACTCCGCGGAATTTATAACCCGGACATTATTTCTGAAACGGAGCACTTAGCATCCGGTGAACCGGTCATCCCGCGTGTCCTGCCCGGAACTTTTCGATCTACTGAAAATAAACAGAAACGACTATTATATTACTATGTTCAGATTTGCTTCACCATATGTTTTTTTACTTTTTGCAATCATTCCGTTAGCAATTTTTTATCGAAGCCGCAGGAAGATACATCCGCCTATGGGTCTGTCTGATCTGTCTTCTATCCGTGATATCAGGGCTTCAGCGGCATTGGCAATCCGCTGGATTGTGCCGTTTTTCAAGTATTCGGCCCTGTGCCTCCTGATTGTCGCTATGGCCAGACCCCAGTCAGGAACCCGGAAAGAAAATATCCTGACAGAAGGGATTAATATTGCCCTAGCGGTTGATCTTTCCAAGAGCATGTCTGTCCCTGATTTCAAGCATAAAGGGAGAACTGTCAACCGTCTCGAAGCGGTCAGAGGGGTGGTCCAGGATTTTATTTCAAAGAGAAGCGGTGACAGGATATGCATGGTTGTTTTCGGCTCGGAAGCCTACACCCAGTTGCCGCTGACACGGGATTACAACACCATTGTTTCTATCCTTGACCGCCTGGAAATCGGGGCTGCGGGTTCGGAAACCGCTATCGGCGACGCTATCGGCATCTCATTAAAACGGCTTCAGGATATTAAAAGCAAATCAAATATCATCATCCTGCTGACGGACGGGGAGAGCAATTCCGGCCAATTGGCCCCGGAAACAGCGGCTGAAATCGCGGTCAGAAAAAACATAAAAATTTATACCATCGGTGTGGGAACCAAGGGAAAAATCCTTGTGAATGACCCGTTCCTGGGAGCAAGATATATCCGGGTGAATATTGATGAAGATACCCTTACAGACATAGCGAAAAAAACCGGGGGATTGTATTTCAGGGCTGAGAATATAGAGGGACTGCAAAAGATATATGATACCATAGACAAACTGGAGAAAACTGAAATCAAAGTAAAATCCTTTGCCGAATACACCGAGCTTTACAGCCATTTCCTTATTCCGGCCTTTGTGTTCCTGGGACTTTGGATTATCCTTTCAAATACGAGATTTTTAAAAATTCCCTGAAAATTCTTTTTCGCTTCAGTTCAGGGGAATGCGGATGTTTTATCCGAAGTTTGTAGTTCCGCCTTTAGGCGGTGTAACGCCGCCTAAAGGCGGAACTACAAACTGGCCGATTATGATATTTTTCCGCATCCAATATATTCAAACCGGAGTTTTGCGTTCCCAAACGGATTTTGGGAACGAGAGGAACTGACAAAAGTTCTTGTTCCAAACGAAGTTTGGGAACACACTTGCCGGGCGAACTCTGTTCTGCCCAGATACCGAAAATTTTGCAACCAGAGTGGATTCCGGATTAAAATCGGAAAATATTCATCTTCCGATTTAACCCGGAATCCACGGTCATCCGGAAAGTTTTACTTATCCTTCTTCAGTTTTGCAATTCGCTCTTCGACTGTTTTCACAGCTTCCTGCAAGCCTTCCTGGCACTGTTCGAGCCAGGCAATCTTCTCTTCTTTGGTCGAAAAACACGGCCCGCAATGCAAATTCGCCCAGCCAAAACATGAGCCAGGGTGTCCGGGTTGATGTCCTTGTGTTCCGCAGCACATATTCTCACCTCCTTTCTTATTAGAAGTTAATTATATTAGCAATAACTAATATCAATGAATAAAAAAAAGAGCAGCCAAAAATAACCCGTCGTATGTGACTCACCGGGACATGGATTTCATTACAAAAAATTATCCATGCACTTAGAAACGACGGCTAATTATTTTGAGAATTTTTGGCCTTGATCTTCGTTTTGGCCATTCCCCTGCTCTGCTCCCGCCGGATTGACAAATCCGGCGGTTACATATGGCTCGGATTTGTCAAATCCGAGCCGAGCCATGTGGCCAGAACGAAGATCATGGCCAAATTTCCTCACCCGATAAAAAACAATTCGCCCAGTGTATTCCGAAGCTCAGTTTTGAAGGATTCCAAACTGCTTCTGTCAATTGTGTAATGAACAAAAGCTCCCTTTCGCTCACCCTTGACAATCCCTGCCTGCCTCAGAACACGCAAGTGCTGTGAAACCGCTGACTGTGTGACACCCAGACTGTTAGCCAGCGCATTGACACAAAGGGGCCCGCCTTTTCCAGTGCATGTATCCGGCTCACAATCATTAAGCGTGATCTCAGATGAAGAGGACATACTCAGCAGTCTGACCAGTTTCAAGCGGGTGGGATCTGACAGAGACTTGAATATATCAGCTAATTTTTCTATGTCGCCCATTCATTTATCCGTTATCAATAATTATTTAGATATTAGTAACTGCTAATATGCTTACATGGATAGCATCGGCATTTCAGTTTGTCAAGTTATTTTTTTGTGCTGGTTATAAAAGATTTGGGACTGGAAACAACCAGCAATGTTCTTGTTCTCAAACTCCGTTTGGGGCATTCCCTCAAAAGTCAAAAGTAGGCTACATATGCATAAGGTATTTCCCAAAAATTAATATACCCGGTATCTTACTCTTGTACTCTCGCTCTCGCTCTTGCTCCTGCTTGATAAAGAGCAAGATTAAAATTAAGGTCAGACGGGCAGCGTGGGTAGATTATTTATTGGGAAATCCCTAACCCTAAGTACTTGGCTATAAATTTTTCGGCATCTTTCATAAAAGCTGAAAAGCAGAACAATTTTTCAAATTGTTTAAAATTTAAAACGATTTGAAAAATCGTTCTACATTAAAGTGTAAACTGACAAAGGATGCCAATTTTTCTGTACCCGGCTTTGCGCCTTTCCTTTGCGCTTCTGCGCCTTTGCGAGAAAAAAAATCCCGGAAAACTTTTGGCCGGAACAAAAACGAGGCAGAGCCTCTCAGGCGGAGCCTGGGAACGAGAATTTCCTCTGTTTGCAGATAAATTGCGTTCTCAACGGAGTTTGGGAACGAGGAGCTTTTTATGTTTTTAAAACCTCGGAGGTCTTCATACGGGGGCTTGATAGCGTGAACTTTGCAGTCTGCAGACCTCCGAGGTTTTTGAAGCCTCGAGGTCTTCAATACGCTAGGCTTTTGAAACCTCGGAGGTCTTATACGCCGGGGTCTTCATTATTACTTTAACAGCAGATATTGCTTCAGTTTTCTATACAGGGTTCTCTCGGTGACCCCGATCATTTTTGCTGTTCTGCCCCTGTGTCCGCTGTTATATTCCAGGGTCTTTGAAATAAACTCTCTTTCAAAATCTGCCAGAGCATCCTGTAGCCCCTCTTCTGGCAGGATGACGGGCTCGCGGCTGAGAGAAGGTATCTGGAAAATATCAAAATCAATGCAGTTCAGTGTGATATAGCGTTTCAAAACATTTTTAAGTTCGCGAACATTTCCGAGCCATGGATGATTATACAGTGTTTCCAGGATATTGCCGGGAAGATGCCGGATATCTCTTTCGTCGTTATGAAGCTTCAGGAAGTGATCGGTAAGCAAAGGGATATCTTCTTTTCTCTCCCTTAAAGGAGGAACATGGATGGGGATCACATGGATCCTGTAAAAAAAATCCTTTCGCAGATGCCCTTTTTTCAAACCTCCTGCAAGGTCATAATTGGTCGCTGAAATGATACGGACATCTGCTTTTTTTACATTAACATCTCCCAAAGGCGTATACGCGCCGTCTTCAAGAACCCTCAGCAGTTTGACCTGCATATTGTGGCCTAGTTCCCCGACTTCATCCAGGAAGAGCGTTCCGCGGTTTGCGATATCAAAGAAGCCCGGTTTGTTTTTATCCGCTCCTGTAAAAGCCCCTTTGCGGTATCCGAAAAATTCGCTTTCAAAAAGGGGTTCAGGTATGGCACCGCAATTTACCGGCACAAAAGTATTCTGCTGACGCCGGCTCATCCGGTGAATGGTCCGTGCGATCAGTTCCTTGCCTGTTCCGGATTCCCCGTAAATAATCACGTCAGCATCAGACGCTGCAGCATCTATGATCCGTTTATAGATTTTTTTCATGTTGGGGCTTTTCCCGATGATATCCCCGAACCTGTAACAATCTTTGACAGTGGCCCTGAGATCAGCAACTTCGCGGAGAAGTTCCGCCCTTTCTTCCTCTATGGCAATTTCCCTGAGCTTTCTCGTGGTAATATCCCTGATAGTCAGCAGGACAGCATCTCCGCCCTCCCACTGGATGATATTAGGATGCCCTTCTATCCAGATTTTCCGGCTGTCCCCGCAGATACAGGAAAACTGGAAATTCTCCGCTCGAGGGTTTTTGTCAATTTTTCTGAAGATATCCCTGAAGGCTTTCCTGTGTTCGGAGCTGACCAGGAAAGCAAGGTCTTTTTCCAGCAGATGATCTTCAGAATAAGAGAATATGGAGGCAAAAGCGGGATTGACGAAAACCAGGTTTCCCTCTTGGATAATACACACCCCGTCCGCGACATTCTCAGTGAGAAGACGGTATCGCTCCTCACTCTCTTTCAGATGCGCCAGGGTCTGCTTATGTTCATCAATCTCGTGAATAAGCTGCGAGTTGGATTTCAGGAGTTCAGCAGTACGTGCTTCAACACGTCGTTCCAGTTCGTCATGGGCTTTCTTCAGCGCGTCTTCCGCACGCATGCGGTCCATGATTTCACTGTTCAGTTGTTCATTGATTCTTTTCAGTGCTTCGTTGGAATGTTTCAATTCCAAATGCGTCATTACCCTGGCTCTGACTTCAAGAGGATCAAAGGGTTTGGTGATGTAGTCCACCGCGCCCGCCTCAAATCCTGCTGTCTTATCTTCCAGTTCATCCAAGGCAGTGAGGAAGATCACCGGGATATTCCTTGTGAATTCATCTTTTTTCAGGATGCGGCACACTTCAAACCCGTTCATCCCGGGCATAACGACGTCCAGCAGGATAATGTCAGGCATACGGACTCGGACGTGGTTGAGCGCGCTTTCGCCGTCCAGGACAACATAAAGTTCATATTCATCATGAAGGGCCTCGATGAGGGCCCGGATATGGATTTCAGTGTCATCCACTAAGAGAATTTTATGTTGTTTATGATCTGTCAAGACTGTTCTCATGCTTCTATGATAGAGCTTTCAACAAAAAGATTGTCCGAAGTGCCAAACTTACAGTTTCAGTAGATCGAAAACTTTCGCAGACAGTGGATTCCGGGTTAAAATCGGAAAACATCCGTTTTCCGATTTTCCCCGGAATGACAATAGGTTAAAGCTGTCATTCCGGGGAAAATTAAAAAACGGATGTTTTTTAATTTTAACCCGGAATCCACTGTTTGCAGGCTTAAACGAAAAGTTTTCGATCTACTGAGTTTGGCACTCTGCTTGGCTCCGAGTTCTAAAAATCATAAGAAACTGTTACCCACCATTCTCTCCCGGGCCAAGGCAAATCTTCCGGGAATGCCCATGCGGCAGCCGGGGTTCGGATATCTTCATCAAAAAGATTCTTAACCCCCGCGCGAAGCGTAATGCCTTTTCTGAACAGATTCTCAGCAGTGGCTGTGATATTGACTGTGTGACTGGCATCTGTTTCAGGGCGGGAATCATCATGACTTCGCGCACGTTTGTCCACATACCTGTATTGAAGGGCCACAGTCATGTCTTCCGCAGGCTCATAAATAACCCCGATATTTGCCAGCCACTTGGCTGATCCCTGGATCTGATAATCCGTATCGCTGTCCTTGGAATCTGCATAAGAAAGGTTGGTGTCTATTGTAAATGAGCGGGAGATATTCCACTTCAGTTCTGCCTCAGCCCCTGTTGACTCGGCATTACTACCGCTGTTGAGGTAAAGGACTCGGTCACCCTCATAGACCCCCTCTGCTATCAGGTCTTCCAATTTCGAATAGAAGAGCGTAATCCTGCTGATAAAAGGCGATTTCCTGAAAATATAGCCGAATTCCAGGGTCTTTATGACTTCGGGATCAAGATCAGGATTTCCTACGACAGAGGGATTATTCATAGAATACATTTCTATGAAAGAGGGCGGGCGGAAGGCTTCCGCATACTGGACTTTGAAGGCATGGTATTCCGATGCACGGAAAACTCCCGCTATCCTCGGTGAAAACCTGTTCCCGGTGTCATCATAGCTGTCGTAACGTAATCCTGCTGTAATATCCAGGCGGTCTGTAACGCTGAACTGACCTTGGATAAAGACCCCGGATATTTCCCGTTTGTTCCCGGGGTCAATCCAACTCCATTGTCCTGAAAAACGCTCAAGAGATGTCAGACCTTCGCCGGTTATCGGTGAATTATTCGCATCGCTCCAGGATTCTGTCATTTCAATATCCTCGTATTCCATACCCAGGAGTACCTGATGATCCCCCGCCTTCCAGTGAAGTTCTGCTCCGCTGTAAATACACCTCTCTGCATAGTGAGGGCCTGCCAGGACATCGGGATGAAATATTTTGACTATCTCACCGCCGATCTCCAGCTTATAACCATCCGGAAAAATAATCATATCTTCTAAGTCCCACATATATTTCCTCCAGCCGGCCCGAAGCGATAACTTAATGGAGTCCGATAGTTCCGACTGCCATCCCGCTTCCAGGCTGTAAGTTTTTTCCAACTCCGGCATTCGATCATCCAAAGGCGCAAGCACCCCGGTGACTCCGTATTCGCTGCCCCGTTTCTCAGTCATCCGCTGTGCCATCACATACATATCTTTATATTTCAGACTCAGAATTCCCATAGAAGAGTCCCGGGAATCATTTACGGGACCCGGGGCATAAGACACGTCCTCATTAAGGGTTCCGTAAAGAGAATCCTGTCCGCATTCTATGCCTGTCCGATCTCTTTGCCAATTGGCAGCATTAAGACTGATTTTTAAATCCTTTTCAGGGTCGGTGTGCGAAACAAGACCCCCGAAGCCATATGTATCAAAACTTCCGTAACGCGCGAACACGCGGCCCCCTGAATTACGGGTCTTCACATTGAGTGTTCCTGAGTATGCCCATTTTCCGTATAAAGCCGAACCGGGACCCCGTATAATTTCTATCTGTTTCACCTGTTCGACGGGAATTGAGTACAGCGCGTAAGGCTGTCCCCAGAGGGTGTTGTTCATAGGTACACCGTTCAGAAGGAGTTTTATTTTGCCGGATTCATAAACATCGCCGATACCCCTGACCACAACCTGATTAGAGCGGATCATGCCAGGAACCATGTCCAGTGCCTCATACACTGTGCGAAATCCCCGCTTCTCCAGATCTTCGCCTTTGAGTACTGTAATCATTCCGGGGGCAAAGTCGGCATCAATGCTGGTTTTTGTGGCAATTTCTGTCATAACGACAGCTTCCTCTTTGATCCATCTGAATTCCGCATCAATTTCCGGATCAATCTCAAAAGTGGACGGAAAATCATCCTGTGAAAAAGCCTGTGCGGCATGAATAATAAACAAAATCATAAAAAGTA
>JAUCGG010000258.1 GCA_030378015.1 Desulfococcaceae bacterium HSG8 | reverse complement strand
GGCAAAAAAAGCAATTAATATCTGCTCTTATGTAAGCGAGGACTCACGAACCTTTGCCAGACAATAATTTACAGCTTAGAAATAAATTTTCGGGCAACATTTAAGTAACATGAAGCACATCTGATGTGCGGGCATTCCCATAGGATACCTTTTCGGAGGCCTGAGCCGTGTGAGGGGGAACTCTCACGCACGGTTCTGAGGGGCTTGGGGCTGGCAACAGGGCTTGCCCGGGGCTTGTTGCCCCACCAATTTCTGCCTTAATTGCACAGGAAATAAAATGAGAAAATTTTTCCCACAATTGATTATTGCTGTTACTTTGATGGCCGGAGCTTTTAATTATGTCAGCCCGGCTCATGCCCAGCTTACCCTCGACGGGTCAATGGGCACGGACGGATCAATAAAAGGGCCTGTTTATGATATTAAAGCAATATATGGCCAGCAGGCCGGGGCAAACCTGTTTCACAGTTTCAGTCAGTTCAATATTCATACGAGTGAAATTGCAGATTTCAGGGTTTCCCCTTCGGTTGAAAACATCATCAGCCGGGTAACAGGGGGCAGTTCATGGATTGACGGAACCATACGCTCCACCATTTCCGGAACTTCCGAAATTTCCGCTGCAAATTTATATCTGCTCAATCCTTCCGGGGTGATGTTCGGAGAAAATGCCTCTTTGAATCTTGGCGGTTCTTTCCACATAAGTACCGCTGATTACCTCCGCCTAGGAGAAAATGACCGATTTTACACAGAACCCGTAACAGGTGAAACTCTTTCCACAGCATCACCGTCCGCGTTCGGCTTTTTGGATGACGATGCCGGAAGGATCTCATTTGAAGGGGGGATAAAACAAAGCAAAGAGGATGAAAATTTCTCCGGCCTCCGGGTTTCAGAAGATAAAACACTTTCCGTAATTGGCGGGGACATTGAGATGAAGGGCATATACTATGAATATCCCGGGGACCAGGAAAACAGGAAACCCCTGGGAAATCTCAGTGTGGCTGGCGGACAGATTCACTTGGTAAGTCTTGCATCTTCGGGCGAAGTGATTCCGACAGCCTCGGGCCCGGATGTCTCTTCATTCGAAGAAATGGGGACGATAACGCTTTCCGATTACGCGCTCATTCAGACAAGCGGAGAGGGATCAGGCGATATTTTTGTTCGCGGGAACTCGTTTTTTGCAGATAAAAGCTCTGTGAAAGCTCATACTAACGGAGATAAAGACGGCGGTATCACCGATATTCAAACTGACACCCTCTCATTACGCAGCAGCAGTATTTCCAGCGATACAGAAGGAAAAGGCAGGGGAGGAGATATATCTCTCAGGATTTCGGAATCCCTTGATATTTCAGATTTCAGCAGCATTTTTGCCAATGCAGAGGGGGAGGGCGCAGACGCGGGAGACGGGGGAAATATCCTGATTGAGACCAAAGACTTGTTATTATCAGGCGGCAGCATTATCTCCGCTGATACATACTACGGGGGAGCCAGCGGCGGAGATATAAGAATATCCGGGCCGGATAACGAGTTTGCGGATTCAATCAGGGTTTCCGGGGCTAAAATCTATTCCAGGGCCGTGTATGGCGGCTGCTCGTATGCAGGAGACGGCGGTTTCCTGGAACTGAAAGCAGAAGACATTTCATTTACAGATGGGGGGATTATCGGCAGCGATACAGGGGGGAAAGGCAGAGGCGGCGATATAACGATCCATGCGTCAGACTCCGTTCTTTTCCAAGGGGCAGACAGCAAAGCATATGCATGTACATTCAGCAAACTGTCATGCGCCGGGGATGGCGGAGATATCCTGATCAAAGCAGGCTCTCTGTCACGTAAAGACGGCGGGGACTTTGAGACATGCACTTACGGACCAGGCAAGCCAGGCACCATAACATTGGAAATCACTCCGAAAGAACTGCCAGAGCCGTATTACCCGGAGCCAAAAGCGCATCCGGAACCGCTCCTGCCGGATATGGATGCTTTTACCATACCCAAAAGAGATGAAGATCGTCGGACTTGGATGACGTTATGTCCGGAACCCGGGAAAACCTTTTATTTTATAATAAAAGGACGCGATTCTGTTCCCACGCCTTTTAATGCATGGTTCCCGAGTCCGTCCTTTCGATTTGGCAGCCTGGAACCGGATCATAATCCATCCCGGAAAGGATATCTGGAGTCATCGGATTTGTTTGAAGAATCTGACTGTGAAGAATGCGGGGATTGATATATTATCAGCAGATCGAAAACTTTCCGGAATCCACTGTTTGCAGAAGTTTTCGATCTACTGATTATAAATGGTTAAGGATTCTCAACATCCAACTTTAAACCCTTAACCCTCTTAAGGAAAAATTCAGATGAACAACAGACATATATCACTGGTTCTGCTCATCATCCTTGCCATTTCCTGCGCGGCTGACAGCGTATGGCCGGGAACAGAAGATGCTTACGCCCGACAGATTATGAGAGGAGAAGAATTTTTTCACAGGGGCGACTTTGAAAATGCTGTTCTCGCATGGGAACAGGCACTTACTCAGCCGGAAGCGAAAAAAGACGCCGGAGTATATATTGATACGCTGATGTATCTCTCCATCGCCTATCAGTCCCTCGGGTTTCATCAGAAAGCATTATCAGCCCTTCGCAGGGCTTTGCCCGTTGTGAAAAACAGCGATGACCGATACAGGAATACTCTCTTTCTCAACAGCCTTTCTGATCTTTATTTCTCTCTCGGAGATTTTGAAAACGTAGTAAAATATCTTGAAAAAGCGATTGCGGAGGCCCGGCTGAGCCAAAATCCCCGTATTCTTGCGTCTGTTTTAAACAGTTCAGGGAATATTTTCGCGCTGGACAGGGACTATAAAGGGGCAATAGCTTCTTACGAAGAATGCCTTGAAAACATTAAAAATATAAAACCGACTCCCTATGATCTGAGATCAAAGAGCTTAATCAACCTGCTTCGCGTCACCTTTCTGAGCAAGGACGAGCGGAACACCGCTATATTGCTGGATGAAGTCATGACGAAAGTCAGAACCGCTCCGGATTCCTATACAAAAGCTTCTGACCTGATTTCCCTGACCCTGCTCATCCAACGACTCGCTCGGCACTCAGAAATCATAGCAAAGCTCTATCAGCCAGTCGTTGTCAGTCACGATCTGCTCAGTGAAGCAAGACAGATTGCCGAAGCCCTGGAAAATCCCCGGATCCTTTCCAGTGCCTTAGGATATACAGGCCAGTTGTACGAAGAAGAAGGCCGTTATCCGGAAGCCATTCAACTGACTCGGAAGGCACTCTTTCTGGCCCAGGAGGGAAGTTTCCCTGAAATTTTATATCTCTGGGAGTGGCAGATGGGAAGATTATTCAAAGCAGGAGGCGATATTGAGAAAGCAATTAAAGCCTACCATGCCGCAATCAATACATTGACTCCTGTTTGCCTGGAATTACTCCGGGAATACCGGGGGCAGGAAGAGGCGTTTAAGGAAAACGTAAAGCCTGTTTACCTGGGGCTTGCGGATCTGCTTCTGAAACAGTCTGAGGCCATGAAAGACAGGGAATCCCGGGAAGACAAACTCATGGAAGCCATGTATGTAATGGAGCGTCTGAAAGCAGTTGAACTGCAAGAGTTCTTTGAAGATGAGTGCGTTACAGCAGGGCAGAAAAAACTCACCACACTGGATCGCACACCGCCTCACACAGCAGTGCTTTACCCGATCTCCCTGCCTGACCGTCTGGTGCTGTTGCTGAACATGCCGGATATGATAAAGCATGTGAATGTTTCGGTGGATTCCGAGCGTCTTAAAAAGACGGTAAAACGCTTTCGCAAACGATTACAATCCAGGACAAGCTTTCGTTTTATGCACGATGCCTACACTCTCTATGACTGGCTGATCCGTCCTGTGGAGGCTGAACTGACCGCTATGGATATTCATACCCTTCTTATCGCACCGGACGGATCGCTTCGTCTCATCCCTTTTTCCGCGCTGCATGATCGGGATCATTTCCTGGTGGAAAAATACGCCATAGGAACCATCCCCGCGATCACTCTCACCGATCCTAAGCCCCTTGATATGAAAGATGCGGAGATTCTCCTCTGCGGCCTTTCAAAAGGTGTTCAGAATGCTTCTCCTCTGCCAAGTGTAACAGCAGAATTACGGGATATCAGGACGATTATGAACGGCAAAGTCGTATTGGAAAATGAAGAATATGTCATTGATAACCTGACCAGTGAATTCGAAAAAAATAAATACTCCATCGTGCATATGGCCACGCACGGCGTTTTTGGCGGAACACCCAAAGACTCCTTTCTGCTGACCTACGACAGCAAACTGACAATGGATCGTCTTGAATACCTCATCGGCATCAGCAGATACCGGAAATACCAGGTAGAACTGCTGACTTTAAGCGCGTGTCAGACAGCGCTGGGGAATGACCGCTCCGCGCTGGGGCTTGCAGGCGTTGCCCTGAAAGCCGGGGTGAGAAGTGCCATCGCCACACTGTGGTTCATAGATGATCAGGCGACTTCCCTGGCAATCAGGGGATTCTATCAGCAACTGAAAAAACCCGGTGTATCAAAAGTTCAGGCGTTGCAAAATGTACAGAAAATATTTATTACACGGCCGCGTTATCGGCATCCGATGTACTGGGCGCCGTTTTTGTTAATAGGCAACTGGATGTAGGACTGCAACTTACAAGTTCGTCCCCTTTCTTAAAGGGGGCAGGGGGTTTTTCTTGCGAAAAAAGGATGTTGCGACCAAAATCCCCCCGGCCCCCTTTACGAAAGGGAGGAATTTACAAGTTGCTGTAGTAGGATCTGTCAATTCTTTATCAGAAAATAAGGAGGTTTTTATGAAACTGAAAGATTTTTCAAAGAGTTGTAGTGTAATTGCGATAGTTTCCCTGTGTTTGCTGACGGCTTTGCCGTCATCGGGATTTGCCGGGGACAAAAAGGAAAGTATTTCTGCAATCAGTGGGATTCCGTCTTACAAGCCGCCGGTAGAAAATGCGACGGTGCGTCGGATAGAAGCAGGAGCAGACCGTGGACTCACACGGGCACTTAAGCGGAGCATAACACGGGGACTCATACGGAAGGGAAGCAAGGAAAAGGTAATAAAAGTGCCGGCCAGAATCGCGCCCCTTGCCCCGCAGCATACCGGGTTTACTTTAAAAAACAATCCTGTTCTCGCGTGCTATATATCCGCACCCTGGTCTGGTAAAATGAACTTCAAGCTGAACGCTCCCGAGCTGCTGATAGACCCCGTGGTGGATGTGACTATCAATGGTCCCGATAAAGAGGGAATATATAAGATCAATCTTGCTGATTACAAGGTCGGACTGAAACCCGGGGTGGAGTATGAATGGTTTTTATCCATCATCTTCGATGAAGACGAACGATCCTCCGACTTGCTGGCAGGTGCTACGATCAAATTTGTTCAGCCGTCGGGGAACTTATCTGCTCGCCTGGCAGATACGCCGAAAGAAAAATTATATTATATATATGCCGCGGAAGGATACTGGTACGATGCCATTGCCAGCCTTTCCCAGGGGATTGAGGTCAGCTCGGGCGACAAGACATTAAGAATGCATCGGGCAGAATTACTCAAACAGGTAAATTTACCGCTGGCTGCCGCCTATGATAGCAGGGGGCTGTAGATTTACGATTTCAGATTTACGATTTACGATTCAGGATCGGGACGTAAATCGTAAATCGCAAATCGTAAATCGTAAATCTGAGATTGCAATGCTTTCACCGGAAATCATAAAAAAAATAAAAAGAATACACATAAAAACGGGCCGCATTGTGAACACCATGATGGCCGGACAGTACAAATCCGTGTTCCGGGGTTCGGGCATTGAGTTCGAGGAAGTCCGGGAATATTCCCCCGGGGATGAGGTCAAAAGCATTGACTGGAAAGTCTCTGCCCGCCTGGGACGCCCCTTTGTCAAACTTTACAGGGAAGAACGTGAACTCATCGTCATGCTCCTAGTGGATATGAGCGCGTCCGGCTGTTTCGGAACAACGGAGAACCTGAAAATGGAAACAGCAGCCGAACTTGCCTCCATTCTCGCATTCAACGCTATCCGGAATAATGATAAGGTCGGCGCGATCCTGTTCACGGATCGGGTAGAAAAATATATCCCTCCCCAGAAAGGCTCGTCCCATGTCTGGCGGGTTATCAAGGAGATGTTTGCCTTTAAGCCGGAACATAAAGGCACGGATATCCGAAACGCGGTCAGCTACCTCGGCAGGGTTTGCAGGAAACGGACGGTTTCATTTCTGATTTCCGATTTCTTATGCCGGGATTATTCACACGCGCTCAGATCCGCGTCAGGAAAACACGAACTCATCGGGGTTCTGCTTTCTGATCCCGGGGAATTCCGACTGCCCGACTCAGGCATAATTCTTACCGAGGATTTCGAGACCGGCGAGCGTTTTTACTTTGACGCGTCAGATGAAAGAACCCGTCGGCAGTTTGAAAGTCAGAAAATCCGGGAATACAGAAAATCTCTCGAAATCCTGAGGGCATCGGATATTGACTGTATTGAGATAGACACAGCGGGTTCTGTTGCAGACGCGCTGACAAGATACTTCCGTTACCGGGAAAAAAGGAAACGATAATGAGACGGATCATAAGCCAGAATACCGGATTATGTTTATTTGTTGCAATTATTTTTTTCTGGAGCGCGGCAGGCTCGGCACAGCAGAATGCCACAACCCCGGATCAGCCATCAGAAAGCCCCGCAGCCCCGAAAGAATCTGACACAGAAGCTCCGCCCGATGAACAGAAAGGAGACAAAAAAGAAGTCATTGAGATGACCGATATCCATGATATAAAGCCTCCTGAAAAAATCGGGACTGATTGGAAACCACTTTATTATACCCTGCTGGCTGTCCTCATTCTGCTTCTCGTCGGAGCTGTACTCCTGTATTTGAAAAAACGGAGAAAGCGGATCAGGAAGAAAGAAATGATATCCCTTTCGCCGGATGAAGCCGCTTTTGTGCTGCTTGATGAACTGCTTGATGTGGAGAGTTTTGACGGAAAAAAATTTTACTTCCGGCTTTCTTCCATACTGAGGAACTATATCCAGGGGCGGTATGGCATCAATGCGCCGGAAATGACAACAGAAGAATTTTTGCCGAGCATCGAAAAACTGAATTTGGACAGGGAATTACAACAACACCTCAGAAAGCTGATCCATTCGACCGATCCTGTCAAATTTGCGGGAACCCCGGCTGTTCAGACTAATATGGAAAAAGATTTGGCATTTGTGAGAGCTTTTGTAAAACAAACTACGCCAGAGACCACTTAGTGCTCCGTTTCAGAAATAATGTCCGGGTTGTCCGGGTTGTCCGGGTTGTCCGGGTTATAAATTCCGCGGAGTGCAAAGCTTGCTTTGCGGGAATCCCGCAGTGGCGCAAAGCAAGCTTTGCACTCCTCCGTTTTAACCCGGACATTATTTACTTAAATGTTGCCTGAAATTTTAATCCTAATCATAGAAGCCTTGTCTGGCAGGCTTTTACTGATTCGCCGTCTTATAAGAACCGGTTTTAATTTGCTTTTATAACGATTCAGATCTGT
>JAUCGG010000257.1 GCA_030378015.1 Desulfococcaceae bacterium HSG8 | reverse complement strand
TCTCAGATCAAGAAATATTCTCCGGAAAAGATTGCTGATGTTGGTGATTCCGTAACAACGCCGCTTTATCACCTTTATCTTGTTGTTCAGTCCTTCCACAAAGCCGCTTGTCTGTCGGCTGATAAAATAATTTGTAATCTCTCCGAAATTTTTTTCAAGTGTTTTCAAGAAGCTGTCAAAACATTTCAGTCCGCTTGATCTGACCTCGGTTTTCCAATTCCTGATTTTCCGTTCCGGGAGACTGCCCGTACTGATCCGCTTCATTCGGAGAAAAATGTCGGCAGGAAATCAGCGTCAAAACAGCTTTCACGGGCGAGGGAAATGCTTCGCATTATAGAAAAGGAGTTGAAAAAATAATAATAAATCCCAAACAGTAGGAACTTATCGAAAGCTTTTTGGAAGATTCGGAAGAAAAATTCCCGGATGTCCGGTTCGCTGATATAACAGAAAGCCCTGAGAATCCCGATGATCTGCGGATCAATGTCACGGAACCCCGGGATGAGGACAGGGAAATCGAACTGACAGAATTTTTCGGTGACAGGACTACCGATATCCTCATGGACTACGGATATCATATCATATTTTTGTTATGCCCACACCTGCCGAGGCCCTGCACCTGACCCGCCTGTATTTTATCAGTCATCCTGAAGAAAAATATATCGGAATCCAGCGGTGTGGTCGCCTTATGTCATGGTGGGCGGAAACGGAGTGCAAAAATAGAGCGAAGCGGTTTTTTGCACCGCAGAAGAATGCAAAAAACCGCTTCGCTCTATTTTTGCACACAGGGTAACGTAGCTTGGGATTTTAATCCCAAGGCATTGCAGTATGAGATGACGCGCCCGGATACCCGGAAAATATGGGACTGAATATGTCCGCAAACTACATCGCCCCTCCGGGGCAATGCACGGCTCAGAACCCCGTCCACCGATTTGAATAGTTTCAAACAGTTAATGATAACCAAAATTGGTGGGACAAGCCCCACCCTACACTCTGAACCGTGATCTGCCCCCTGACCGGGATTAAAATCCCGGGCTATGTTAACCGTGCTTCTCCGGGGGCAATGTGCGGCCAGAACCCCGCCCTGCAACGACCCCGGAGGGGCCAGGGTAACCGTAAGCTTGGGATTTTAATCCCAAGGCATTTGACCCGGGATTTTAATCCCTTCGGCGGCCTCCCGCACCGCTTTTAACATCCCTTTTTCATCCATCACGGCCAAGGCATCGAAAAGGCGAAGCTCCCAGCGCACAACACCGGCATCGGCATTGATGCCCCGTGCTTTCTGATATGCTGCCTTGGCGGATTCAGCATACTGGTGCGGGTTTCCGTTTTCGCCTTTCATTATCTCACACAATGCCAGGCCGGAAAGGGCAAGTGCTTTTGCATCCAGGGCTGTGTAATAAGTACATGGACAAAAGTTTATGTCTAGTATTCTGAACTGATGAGAAACCAGGGCGAATTATAATACGATAAACAATCCTGATTCGCCCATCAGGAAAAGTTGATTACATATTCCGAACCGATCTCTTTCAGAATTTTTTCGACTTCTTCTGCCAGGTTTCCGAAGGAGTCATAAGCTGAGAAAGGAAGCCATATGTATTTGATGTCCCTGTTTTTTCAGTCCCGGAGGGACTGAAAATTACTCCCCTAACTTGTAAATACGCCCATTTTAACCCGGAATCCACTGTTTACAAGATTTACCGTAAACTTTTCGATCTACTGATTCTCCTTAAAAGCCTCGGATTTCAGGCGGCTGATGATCATGAATTCGACAAATACGAACATTCCCGATCTGCCGTTAATACCCGAATTTCCTCAAAGCTTTTGTATCCCTGCTCCAGTTCTTCTGCACCCGTACAAAGAGCTTCAGGAATACCTTTGTGCCCACCATCCGCTCAATCTCTTTCCTGGCTTCCTCACCGATCTTTTTCAACTTGCTCCCGCTCTTCCCGATAACAATCCCTTTCTGTGAGTCCCGCTCAACGTGTATCACTGCCCGGATTTTCACCAGGCTCTTCCTCACATCCTCTGAGAAAACCTCCACCGTAACCGCGGTGGCGTACGGTATCTCCTGCCCGGTAAATCGGAACACCTTTTCCCGTATCATTTCCGCTGCGATAAACCGCTCCGGCATATCTGTGAGCGCGTCTTCAGGAAAATAGGGAGGGCCCTGGGGCAGAACAGCCTCCATAGCATCCAGGAGTTCTTCAACCTGATCTCCGTGTTTAGCGGAAATCGGGATTATTGTCTCAAATGCATATGCTTTGGCCCATCGGTCTATGGCTGTAAGAATCAGGGATTTTTTTATCAGATCTGTTTTATTCAGAGCAAGAATCACGGGTTTTGTCTGTTTCCGGAGCTTGTTCACCACAATCAACTCGGAATCCGGGTCAGGTTTTGTCAGATCAGCGATAAACAGGATCACATCCGCGCCGCCCATAGACGACAGGGCCACATCCACAATCCTGAGGTTCAGTGTGTTTTTCGCATTGTGGATGCCCGGGGTATCGAGAAAAACAAGCTGCGAAGCAGGTCTGTGAGCCACCCCGAGGATGCGGTTACGCGTAGTCTGTGCCTTTTCAGAGGTGATGGATATCTTTTCCCCCAGGATACGGTTTAAAAGCGTTGATTTTCCCACATTGGGTGCGCCGGCAATTGCTATGAAGCCGGATTTGAAATCCGGAAATCCGTTATCCACGTTCCGCATTTATGGCCTCCTCAACAGCATTCCAGACAGCATCTTTCCCCTGGCGGGATTTTGCGGAAAACAGGATCAGGTCATCCTTGTCCGCGGAAAGATAGTTCGAGATGGAGATATGCTGCTTTGCCTGCTTGGTTTTTGAAAGTTTGTCCGCCTTTGTCAGTATAAGGATACTCGGGATGCTGAAATGGCGAAGCCAGTCAATGAAATTCAGTTCCTCATGCCCGGGAGTACGCCGGATATCCATGATCAGAACCACTCCTTTCAGGGTGATTCTTGTGGAAAGATAGGTCTCGACCATGGGACCCCACTTCTTTTTTACAGACACCGGAACTTTTGCATATCCGTATCCCGGGAGATCAACAAAGGAAAATTCATCATTTATCAGAAAAAAATTGATCAGTTGGGTGCGCCCGGGGGTGGAGCCTGTCTTTACCAGTCGCTTCCGATTTACCAATGTATTGATCAGCGAAGACTTTCCCACATTGGATCGGCCTGCGAAAGCAATCTCCGGCAATATCGCGGGCGGATAATGTGAGGGGTTCACAGCACTTTTAACAAATTCTGCAGATTTTATAATCATCATAATAAATTCGTAGTTATAGTTATAGTTACGCCTTATAATTTGCAGGGTGGATGGAGCGAAGCGGAACCCACCGCAATTCCGTAAACGGTGGGTTCCGCTTCGCTCCACCCACCCTACAGCTTGTTTTGCACTCACAAAGCAAGCGGTTTTTCGCAGTTTTCACTCACGGCTTTTCCAACCATCTTTTGTCGCTCGTCTATGCGATTCCGTGTTTCTTCAGATATTCAAGCGCGTTTTTGAAAAACCCGCTCACAGAAAACACGAACAGCAGTGGCCTGTCCAGATTTTCAAGTCTCATCAGTTCTTCCGCGTTTCTTACAAAATCCTCGGCCTCCCTTACGCTGAATTTCGCCTTCCGGTTTTTCACTTCCCAGATCAGGGAATACTCATCCTTGCTTTGCGAGTTGCTTGGCTGCCACTCACAAGGCAAGTCTTGCACTCCGAGGGGTTTTCTTTAAGCGCGGAGCGTTCTCCGTGGTTAAATATTTTATCTGAACAGACCAAGGAAAGCCTTAAAATCTTCTAAAACAGGATGGTCGAAATTCCAGATATTTCTCTTATTTTTCATGATATAATCAAAATGACGCATACTGCATTTCCTGCCTGCCTGTTTTTTTTCCTTTCTTGAGCAGGTGTCAAACCGGATATAGTTATCAAGCCAGAACTTATCAAAATTCTTGTCACTCATATCTTTACCCGCGTCTTTCAGGCACGCTTTCCAAGCCTCCAGGCAATCCGCATATGGAGAGGGCTTTGCTTTTATGGCCTTCAGGATCGTCTCAAGCTCGCCTTTTTCATCAACATGGGTAAGAAAACAGGCCAGCTTCAGACCCGTAATCTCGCCGTCAATCATTGCGGAAACAGGGACAAATTTCCCGGTATCTGAAATCTGCCCGGCTGCTTCAAAGACTTCGTTTATGGCAGTATTGATTAATTCGATCCGCTTTTCCCGCTGACCGTCGTGGTCCAGAATGATCCCGATGGATGTGATATCTTCCAGCGGCAGCCTGCTTTTCAGGAAATCAAGGGCAAGAATCAGCTTTTTCAGATTCAGTCCCTCCAGGCATTCATAATCGCCTATGCTGCAAATCGGTTCGTCAAATTGAATGTCCCGGAGGTTCATATGTTCGACCAGTGCCCTGATAAATGCCTCATCATTTTTGCTCTCGACGATTAAAACGCTGCTCACCCCTCACCCCCATTTTACGTTTCACTGCATAATCCAGTGTTTCCAGTTCATGCCTGATACCTGTGATCTGACCGGTTCTTACATTCCTCGCGAGTTCGAAATAAACCCCGGCATCTTCAATACCTGATTCCAGTCCCACATCTGAAAACGTCTGGATCATCTCTAGGCTGTGTGTTGTGGAAAATACCTGGATATCAAATTCAAGCGACAATCTGAACAGCATCTGCCACAGGCTGTGCTGATTGCTGTAATGAATGCCGTTTTCTATTTCATCAATGAGCAGGATGCTCTTCCGGGTATTGACCAGCCTTAAAACAAAGTCCGTTATTTTGCTCATTGCCTCCCCGAACAGGGTGAGCGGTAAAAATCCCTGGTTTTCCCTTCTTAAATAAACCGCGGGTTCGCCGATATTGAGTGTCTTTATCTGGACAACAGACGGGTCTATGATCCGGATAGCTTCCAATACCTTGTCAGCATTGCCGTTAAGATCAGCTTTGTCAAATTCCTGGGCCAGGGTCGCCCTGGAGAGTCTGGATGATGCGGGAACAAATTTGACTTCCCTGATATCAGGAAGCTTTGCTTCCTTTATAGCAATACCTTTTGCGTAAGCAATCATGGAAGAGGGGGGATATCGCTTATCACCGACCATCCGGTTAAGATACAGTTCTGACCGCTTGTATTCCCTGTTCAGCACCAGGTCTCTCGATTCTGCCATATCTTCATCATTTTGTTCCTCTTCTTCTATGATCCTGCTGAAGGGCTTTGCTGCGTCATCGCATGAAAGCTCAAGCCGGTCTGATATTTTATCCTCATTTTCTGAAACAAGGATGGCTGCTTCATTTTTATTCTGATTAAAAAAGAAATTATTCCAGGCTCTTTCCGGAAGGGCTTTGATAAATTTCAGGTATTCTCCCCTCAGGCGTATCAGGAACATGACACTGTTCCCTGCCGGAGAACTGTTCAGATACAGGGCTTCCAAGAGCGCGGTCTTGCCTGAATTATTTTTCCCCCCGATCAGGTTGATCCTTTTAAAACCGGACAGCCTTGTATGTTCAAAACATCTGAAGTTTCGGATTTCAATAGATTCTATCATTTTTTGTCTTTCTGATTTTTTTTATTATGTGTATCCTCCCTTTCGCTACACGGATATCTTCTCCGGAGTGCAAAGCTTGGCCTTGATCTTCGTTTCGGCCATTTGTCTGAACTACGATTTGCAGGATTAAAGGATTGACAGGATAACATGCTGTAAATTCTGTTTATCTTTTAATCATGAAAATCCGAGTTCAGACAAATGGAGATCAAGGCCAAAGCTTGCTTTGTGATTCGTATCCGAGGGACTCGCAAAGCAAGCTTTGCTCTCCTGCTGACATACCCCGAAGGGGTTAAATATAAATAATATAGCCCGGGGTCAGCGGTGTGCGGAAACGATGAGCGGCGGGCTTTGGGGCAACTGCCACCGAAGCATGGTTGTTTATGTCAGTGCTGCCGGAAGTATCTGTCAACTTCGGCAAGCACTTCCAATGCGTTTACAGATTCGCCGGGAATCACATCTGATTCATCATCTGCATGAATATAGTGGGGAAAATTATCAAGCTCCGGATGGTGAGGCGCATTGTCCCACCGTTTTACAAGGGTTCTGTCCCTGTTTTGCCAGCGAAAGCTGTAAGTCGTTGTTTTACAATGTTCTTCTGATTCGACAATTCTTTCCCTCATTTCCAGAAGTCCGCCGCCAGGGAGGGTGATTTTTATGCGGTAAACGAGAATTTTTTCCTCATCTGTTTCAAGGACATTATGACGAATCAGTTCTGCTGATACTGCCCATGTACGTGAGCCGAGGAAAGCGACTATTTCCTGAAAGTATCCTTCAGTCATCAGGATCCGACCTCTCTGATCCGTTCATACTGCTTTTGCAGTGCCATAAGATTTTCAAAAAGCATCATCCATTCCATAATATCACCGTCATCACCGAGTTTTCCGTTCTGATATGCTGTCCATGCGTCCCGGCTGTCTGTTGCGAAGCGTTTTTCAAACGGCGCAAGCTTTTTTTTCAGATGCTCCATTTTTCGGAGGCACTTTCCCATCTCAATCTGCGCCATCTTTTTCAATGTGCTGTGAACAACAGCCTCTCCCATAATGTCGGCTATTTTTCTGGACCTGGTTTCAAGATTCATGATAATTCTCCTGTTTATTGCTTTTATATTCAAAGGATTGCATTGCAAATTTTCAGAATGCCAGGGAATAATCCTGATCGGTGATGCATCCGCACTGTTTACAGGCATTGTTGTAGCTCTTTATACCAAAAACAGAAGAACTTTGCAAGAACTTCCCGTGCTTTTGCTGATTTTTCCCGCCAGCCTGCTGTTATAAGCAGGGATTGAAAGTCTGTATCCGGACGTCCGGGGGATTTCAGAAAAAGAATAAATCCTTGCTTATCCCTGCTTATAGGCAATCCCTGTAGTTCTCTGTAATAAACTTTGCAAGAACTTCCCGTGCTTTTGGTGATTTTTCCCGCTAGCCCAGCCCGCTGTAAGCCAGAGTGAGAAGCCAGTCAATGGCGACGATTTGCGCCGGGCGGTTCAGCGAAAATAATACTTGACATTTTATTCATTTTCCGACTATGTTCGGTGTTGTTGTTGAAAAATCTTAATGATGATACACAGTAAAATAATTAATAAAATCAGGAAAGAAGGATTATTATGCCGATTACTGTGGAAATCCCTCCTCACATAGAAAACCGGATACGTGCAAATATAGTTCTCGGACATGTGAATACCGCCCGTATTCTGCTGGAAGAGGCTTTCACACCTGCATTGGAAGCCCTGATGCATGATGAACATGATGAAACATTTTCACATCTGTCTGATGAAGAATTTGAAGCCCTCTCCGATCAGTTGGCTGATGAACTGCTCGCATATGGTGATCCAGACAGATATCCCTTATCAGATGACGCGGTCAGCCGGGAAGGGTTTTATGATATCCGTCTGTAATTATGATCTGTCTCGTTGACACCAATGTTTTGCTGAGATTCACAGAATGCTTCTTTTTTCTTCCGTTGTAAAACTCCTTCTGTTTCTCATTGTCTTTCGGGCGTTGTATATCACGATCTGTTCCGTCGATCGCGAATTCCGCATCTCCGTCTTCCGTCAGAGTTT
>JAUCGG010000256.1 GCA_030378015.1 Desulfococcaceae bacterium HSG8 | reverse complement strand
AGATTTTAAGAATATAAAATAAAGCGCACTCAACAATTTAAATTAAGGAGATTTGAAAAAAATGAGAGAAGTTGTCATTGTAAGCGGTTCAAGGACTGCAATCGGCACATTCGGAGGCAGTTTGAAAACCGTACCGGTGGTTGAACTGGGGTCGGTTGTGATGAAAGACGTGCTGAAAAAAGCAGGTTTAAAACCGGTTCCGAGTGAGGAAATGAAGGCCAATGCACCGGATAAGCTGAAAGATCAGGGTATTATTGATCTTGAAAAAAAAGGTTATGATTGGGATGACTCGGCTGCACCAGTTGCTATTGATGAAGTGATTATGGGGAATGTTCTCCAAGCCGGCCAGGGTCAGAATCCTGCCAGACAGGCCATGATACGCGCGGGGCTTTCAAAGGAAACCCCTGCCCTGACCATTAATAAGGTATGCGGGTCCGGGCTGAAGGCCATCACGCTGGGGGCGACAGCGATTATGGCGGGACAGGCTGATGTGGTGCTTGCCGGGGGCCAGGAAAACATGAGCATGGTTCCCCTGGCATTGCTGAAAGCCCGCTGGGGACATCGGATGGAGCTTACCGGTATCGGTGATGTCCATGACCTGATGGTGTTTGACGGCCTGTACGAAATATTTTACGGGTATCACATGGGTCTGACCGCAGAAAATATAGCGTCCATGTATGACATCGGCAGGCAGGAACAGGATGAACTGAGTGTGTTAAGCCACACCCGGGCCAGGAAAGCCATTACAGACGGCATTTTTGCCGAAGAAATTGTACCGGTTACCATAAAAACCCGCAAGGGTGAAACTGTCTTTGACACAGACGAACGTCCCATGGACACTGATATGGAAAAGATGGGAAAACTGAGACCGGCCTTTAAGAAAGACGGAAGTGTAACCGCCGGGAATGCTTCTGGAATAAATGATGCAGCAGCAGCAGTCCTGATGATGAGCGCGGATAAGGCCAAGGAGATGGGGCTTGAGCCTATTGTAAAAATAAAGGCATTTGCCTCCGGTGGGCTTGACCCGGCTTATATGGGACTCGGACCCGTGCCCTCAATTAAAAAAGCCCTGAAGTCCGCAGGCATGTCTGTCAATGACATTGATATGATTGAACTGAATGAAGCCTTTGCTGCCCAAGCCATCGGGTGTATGCGGGAACTGGGAATTGAAAATGACCGCCCGAACGAGCTGGGGAGCGGTATTTCCCTGGGACATCCTATCGGATGTACAGGTGCCCGGCAGGTGGTGACAGGGATGAACCAGATGAAGCGTAAAAATTACAGCACGGGCATTTTTTCCATGTGTATCGGTGGCGGCATGGGAATGGCGATGATTGTTGAACGATAGCAGAAATATCGGCCTGGAACATCTTTTTTCTTTACTTGATCGCCTGTGATTGTTATAAGTTATTTTATTGTTACTCAGCAGTAAAGAGTTCAGAGTCTGAATTTACAGGCCGGGAACAGATGGCTTGAAAAATATTATTTGCAGTTCCGATAAGTTATGATAATTTTCGGCTGTCGGGCTATTGATAGAAAACTGTGAAATTTTTCTGCCTTTTTTCAAAAAAGGGCGGGATGTTTCAGGTAAAAAAATTCAGGAGACAGTAATATGAGCATCAGCAGAAAGTTAGGAACATTGGTGGTTTTCGGGGTACCGGCGATTGTAGGGGGCGGCATAGTTTACGCGCTTTCCGGGCACAGTTATGCTGCGGTTTCTGTTTTCGAAGCCCTTCTGATACTGACGGCCGGCGCATGGGTCAGCAGTTAACAGTCCCGAAGTTTCGAAAATCAGGGCGGGGGATTTGCCAATCCCCCGCTAGCCCCATAAGAGATCGAAAATGCAGGCGGAGTGCCAAATTTATAGTTTGGCAAAGCGTAAACCGAGGATTCCGCCAAACTGTAAGTTTGGCACTCCGGATAATCTTTTTCTTAAAAGCTATATTTGCTGAACAATCTGAAATCTCACCTTTATTCTTCTCCGACAAACCGGCTTATAACATGTATTTATAAAACTTGGTATCTACTTCCATAACAGGAAATGCCCCAGGCAGATGTGACTTCGGTATCTCCGAAAAACCGCTCTTTTCATAAAAACGGTGAGCAGCCAGGAACTTCGGAGTGGTTCCCAGGTAAATCTCCTGAACTTCATGGGATTTGGCCCAACTGAGCAGTGTATCCAACAGCCTGAGAGCTGTCCCGATCTTTTGCCCCCTGTAGTCCCGTTGAACAAACATCTTGCGCAGCGCAGCCTGATTATCGCTGATATCCAAAAGCGAGATGGTTCCGACAACCTCATTATTATGAACCGCTATCCAGAAATTCCCAGTTCCTTTTTGATAATACCCGGGAATATCATGTAAATCAGGCTGATCATCAGCCATAATAGCGATCTCAAATTCCTTTTGCTGAATATTGACTATCAGATGAATTACCTGGTCTCTGTAATCCTTTGAAAATGGTATAATTTTAATTGGCGAATTGTTGTCCATAATAATGCGTCTCCTATTATCAGCAGATCGAAAAGTCCCGAAAGCCTCTCGTTCCCACGCAAAGCGTGGAAACGAGCGTTCAGCGTGCCTGCCCGGAATTTTTCGTACTGATTATTGTGAAATTTCGTTTAGCGGCTCCATACTTCCCGGGATTTACCGACAAAATGGAACTGTCAGGCTAAATTTTGGTTCACGCATTACGTTTCACATATTACGCATTACGCATCACGCATCACGCATCACGCATTACGCATCACGCATCACGCATCACGCATCACGCTTCACGCATCACTCTTTCTTTTCTTCAATTCCAGCGCTGCTTTGATTCCCTTCTCACGGATCACCTTTAATTTTAAGCCGGTCTCGGTAAGCCTGAAGAATCGTTTCCCGTATTTTCGCAATAATTTTTTATTGATTTCAAACCCCAGGCCCGGTTTGCTGAAAGGCGGCAGCATACCGTTCTCATCCGGTATGATCGGATCAATGATACCTTCTCTTAATTCCGGAACCCAGGAAGGTTCCTCCAGGGGATATTCCAGGGGCAGCTGATTCTCATTATCCGCTAGTACCATATTCCAGTTGATGAAAAACCCGATGCCGTTGGTCCAGGTATGCGGTGTGAACAGGCGCGATTTTTCCCTGCACATATCAATGACCATCTTCACCTGCGCTATGCCGCCTGCAAATGTGGCATCAGGCTGATAGATATCAAAGCAGTCTTTCTCAAACATGATCTTGAATTCATCCCACCCGTAATTGATCTCAGCCCCTGAAATTTTTACCTTTGACGATTTCTTTAAGGCCGCGTTTCCATCATAATCCCGTGAATCCAGGGGTTCTTCGAGCCACTCAATCCCGTTATCTCCGCACGCTTCTGCAAAGGCTTTTGCCCGTTTCAGATCCCAGTCCGGTACTTTGTCCACAATAGAAACAGGCCATCCCTGGTTCGCGTCCACCCCGAGAACCATCTCATCCCCGATTCCTTTTCGCACCACCTCAATATGACGGATGTCCTCTTTCAATTCCGCATTTTTAACGCGAAGTTTCGCGGTTTTGAATCCCCGCTCCTTCATTGCAAGGAGTTCGTCAACCCGTCTTTCCGGTTCATGCATTTCGCCGGTTGAAAGATATATAGGGATGGAACGGGCCTTTCCCCCGAGCAGTTCATATACCGGTTTCCCCTCTTTTTTACCGATAATATCCCAGCAGGCCGGTTCAATCCAGAAATTTCTCCATCCCAGGTATCCGGCCTGTTTGAGCAGACTCTGAACAGCGTCCGTGTCTGTCGGGTCAGCCCCGATCAGATAGGCTCCCAGGAGATCCCCTAATCCCTGCCTTTCCTTACCCATAGCCGCGCCTGCGGAAAAACCCTCAATGCCTTCATCAGTTATTATCTTTATCAATGTAAATCGGTTATGTGTCTGAGGATATCCCGGGATCCAGCTCGGCCAGAAGGCAGGCTTCAGAGGTACTGAAACATGATAAAGTTCTATTGCCTTGATTTTCATCAGTATTCTCTCAATTTCAATATGAAAGTAATAAGAAAAATAAAGGAGTTTCGCACTCCTCGTAAAAGTTCCGGGTACAGTACTTTTTAAATTATCCCTCCTCTGCTCCTGCCGGATTGGTAAATCCGGCGGCTCGGCTTCCGCGTGAACTCAGTCGGATGATTCAGCAATTCGAGCCGAGCAAAAGGGACGGACTTATCAAGCGATGTACTACCTCCTGATTATTTCAGAAAGCATACTCAGCAGGCGGTTTACATTTTCCGGACGGGCAGTATGGCCCATCAGTCCGATTCTCCAGATTTTACCAGCCAGTTCCCCCAGGCCGGCTCCGATTTCAATCCGGTATTCGTTCAAAAGTCTTTTCCTGACATCCGCATCATTCACCCCTTCCGGAATACATACCGAGTTCAGCATGGGGAGTCGGCAGGATGTCTCAACCAGCATTTTCAGGCCCAGTTCTTCCAGGCCTGAGATAAGTTTTTCGTGGTTTTCTTTATGTCGGGCATAAACATTTTCCGGCCCTTCTTCAAGAATAAGATACAATGCCTGGTAAAGACCGTAAAGCATATTTATGGGAGCAGTATGATGATAGACTCTTGCCGCACCGTCCCAATACTGGGTCAGCAGGGTCAGGTCCAGGTACCAGTTCGGAACCTTGGATTTCCGTTTCCGGAGCATTTCCACTGCCCTGTCGGAGAAGGTCACCGGCGACAGCCCCGGAGGACAGGAAAGGCATTTCTGTGTGCCGCTGTAGAGTACGTCAGCGCCCCATTCATCCGCTGAAACATCCATTCCTCCCAGGCTTGTAACCGAATCAACAAGATAAAGGGATTCCGAACCTTTTAAAAGCGTCCCCACCTCAGCGACAGGATTCAATACTCCTGTGGAGGTCTCCGCGTGTACGATGGCCACAATTTTATAGGTTCTGGCGTCAAGCTTTTTCTTTACATCTTCCGGGACAACCGGCGTTCCCCAGGCAAATTCGATTGCATCAACATTCGCTCCGAGTCGTCCTGCGACATCCTCCATACGTTTTCCGAAAACCCCGTTCGTGAGGATAAGCACTGCGTCTCCCTGTTCTATCAGATTCACAAAACAGGTTTCCATGCCAGCCGAACCCGTACCTGAAATCGGAATCGTCAGGTTGTTTTCGGTTTTAAGCACGCGGCGCAACATGGTTTTGATTTCATCCATAATCGCGATAAAATCAGGATCAAGATGGCCGATTGTGGGGCGGCTCAGAGCCTCATAAACCGAGGGGTGAACACATGAAGGGCCGGGGCCCATCAGGAGTTTTTCCTGTACATCAGAAAGCAGATTTTTTTTCATTTCTTTGTATCCTCCTAAAGCCCAGGGATAAATCCCCCGGCTGAAAACGAAAGCAGGCACCGACTTCTAAATTCGTCAGAATCAGTAGGTGGAAAGTGTTCCCGAATGCTCGCTTGGGATTGACAAATCCCAAGCATTTCATGTGGATTTGTCAATCGTTCGACTGAGCTCACGCCGAAGCCTCCCGGAGCGGCTCAGGGATATTTTTCATCTACTGAGAATATCCGTACATTTGCTGCTGAAAAGCTGAACAGTTCAGCCTTTCTTCTTTAATACGCCGTTTTCGTACCGGTGTCAACAGCGGATCAATGATCCAGAAACAAAATTATCCTGATTATAACGGATTTTGGGGAGGCACTTTCCTGTCCCGAAGGGACATCCGGGAATAGCCCGGCAATTCATTGCCGGGCTGCACAGCCTGTCGGAGAGTCCCGCAGGGACGACTGATTCAGTCGTCCCTGCGGGACTCCGGGAAATGTTCATGTCTCTTGCCCGGCAATGAATTGCCGGGCTGTTCTCAGATGTCCCTCCGGGACAAAAAATACCATCCCCGAAATCCGTTATAATCAGAAATTATCCTGTCCGAAATGTAACGGCAGGAGCGGCAAGGGAAACAAATTTCCCATTAAGGGAAAGAGAGTTCATCACCGTTTTCACACATCACCTGGAATTGCTCCTCCGCATGACACCCGCTTCTGAGCGGCTCCGGCAGAGCCGGCCGCAATTCAACATTCCCAACCGCCGGATGCCGGCCTGGCGATACACAGCCAATCTGTCGAACCGTGAGGATGCGGAAGACTTTTTAAACGCTATTGACAATATCATGCGTCGGATCAAAAATAATCTCTGAGGAGTAACTTTATGACAAATGAAAAATTGAAAAAAAAGTTTATGATGTTCTCAGAAGAGGATATTTCGACGGCTCTGACGACGCTGCTGATGTTTCCGACGGACCCGAGTATTCAAACATCATCAGCCGGAAATCTGACGGCATATCACAGGACTTTGGCATTCTGTTTGTGTGGAACTGCCAGGAAAATTCGGTGAGGCAGGATAAAGGATAAATGACTCAGCGTGATGATTACGAAAGATACCCTGACGCTTATTCTGAGGTAAAAAACAATTAAAGCAAACTCTTATATGAGCAGTGCTTCTCATATCAGTCCAGATCCAGTTTCGCTTTACAGCGGTTGCATTTTACAGCACCACGAAAAACTTTATTTCCGCATTCCGGGCAAATATAGCGGGCTTCCTCATCCTGAATCCATTTTTCGGTACCGACTTCACGCCAATACGGAATAGCTCGCAATATAACCTTTTTACCGACAGCCATAGAGAAATCGTCAATGTATTTGCAAGGAAATTCATCGCACTGATGACAACCTTCGTAACCTTTTTCTTTTGTGCAGTCCCTGATTTCACACTGCTTGCAATGCATAAAAGGATCATCAGATAGACAGCCGCGGCATTTAATATCTTCTGCTGAAAGATTTTCGCTATTCGGAAGCGTACCCTTGCCAGTAACATTTCCCTTGTAAAGATTAACCAATGCATCTTTGAATTTTTTATTATTATCGCGATGAGCGATATAAATTGCGCATACTCCGCAATAAAGACCGCAAGGCGAAACAAAATCCGGATTTATTTTCATAATTTCTATTCTTCGATTATATCCTATCATCCTAATTTTTCTGATAATACTGCCAAGTCTCAAATCAGAAAGCATAACAATTCGCTCAACCACTGCAAACCGGGAGCATTTCCAAAAGTAGATCGAATATACATATCATAGAATTCAATATGTTATTCGTTACCAGGCTCCGCATGGGAATGCATTCTGCAAGGCTCTGCCTTGAGAGATATTCCTCACTCAGATCATCGGTTTTACGCTGAAACACGAGGCAAAGCCTCCCGGAACGCATTCCCAGGCAGAGCCTGGGAACGAGAAAATTCCCTACTTTTGGGGAATGCGCCCTGCAAACCGGGAGACGGATTTATAAAGCCGGTGCGCTACCTTTCAATTGTGACTTTATTCATCAGCACAGGTTTCAAGGGCTTATCCATGCGGTTTGTTTTCACCGAACCGATTTCTCTCACGACATCAATTCCTTCGATAACCTTTCCGAAAACCGAATGCCTGTTATCCAGATGAGGCGTCGCATCGAGGGTTATAAAGAACTGACTTCCGTTGGTTCCGGGTCCTGCATTCGCCATCGAAAAAACACCTTCGCTCTCATGCTTTAAAGACGGATCAAATTCATCTTTGAACTGATACCCCGGGCCCCCGGTTCCGGTTCCGCTGGGACAGCCACCCTGAATTACAAATCCCTTGATAA
>JAUCGG010000255.1 GCA_030378015.1 Desulfococcaceae bacterium HSG8 | reverse complement strand
AGCATAAATATAATCAACATAAAAATATCGGTTCACCTAAACCGGACTGCATAACGTCTTTTTTTTAATAATTTAATAAAGATTACCGGATACACTCAGATGCTCAGAATTAAAGATTGACATTTAATAAATTTTTGATAATATATCAATTTATCAATTTTCAGGTAATATCCGGATAAAAACAGACGGGGTAATTTTCAGGAAAAATAATGACCTTACCATTCAGGAGCGCATGATGTTCAACCTTTTTCGAAGCTTAAAAACTGAAGGGGGATGGCTGGGGAACGACGAATGTCTGTTCACCCTGAAACTGTGCAACGTCGCAGATCCTTTTGATCCTTATCCTTTATGGGAGCACCGTTTCAGCGGGGTCAAAGAGATTACCGAAAGCATCACCGGAAGTACCGGGACGCGTTTACGGGACGCTCTTGAGGTTCATCGGTGCATCATGAGAGAAAAAGATGAAAGCGGCCGGCTTGTCCGCATCCCCCGGGTATTCGGCGATGTTGTGGTCTGGGTGTCTGACAGCCAGTGGAAACGCGACATCCGGACAGGCAGCAATAAAATGGAAGTTCTGGCAGATAACCTTTCCCATATGCACCGGGAAGATTTTGGAAAAGAATTGTGCATCTCCCAATCTCCTTCATATGTGATCATGCCTGATTTTTACCTCAACGATGACGAGGTTGTATTTCAGTTCGGACTGGGGGTATTTATCCCCCGAAAGGAAGATCATCCGGTAGGAGAGATGCATCTGCAGTTAAAAGGCGAAACCCCGTGGAAACCTTTGCCTGCATGGACTTTCTGGGAGAACGGGATACCTGTTTACCGACCTGCGGGCCTGTATTCGAAACAGACATTCTTACTGATCGGCCCTTCCCATGAATCCTCGGCCACCCGGCCGCCGCTCATGGAAGACGCGTCCCCGTTATGGTTCTCTCATTCCAAAGGCCGACTCATTGTGAACCTTGCTTCGCGATTCGCGTTCGGTGACGGCGAATTTCTGAGTGATGGCGAAATAGTTTCACAGGATCAGGATAACAGTACGGTATGGCTGTTCAATGATCTGAATCCTGATACACAGGATGCGGAAGAAAAAGAGGAACTGCTGCTGAAAATTACCATGTTCGAGAAAGAAGTTTCCCAAGCCCCGGCCGACCATTACGGAAAGGAAACCGGAGGCTCCACCATTGTCCCGGGTGCGGATATCTCGCCCTCCGGTGTCCGCGGTGTTTTTACGCTGGTCCCGGGTCAGACAGAGGATGCTCTTGTACTGGAAGGGTTCGCCTTTCTCCGTATTGATACCCGTGCAGGAGGAGTTCCTGGTTTGCGAAGCTGGACCCTGTGGATTGACGAAACAGGTCAGCCTGTTACCGCACCATTTGCCGAGGGAGCTGATGAGGAAGGACTGATGGCATTCTCAGCGACATCAGGTCAGGATTTTCTCTCCTTTCGAGAGCCTGGAAAAAAATATTTTGAAAAAGTCAAACATTTTCCATTCTCTTTACCACATCATGAAGGGCAATCTCTCGAAATTCTGCCTTCTCCCATACCGGACAAATATCACGGCATTCTGAAGCTCCCGGATCTGGCGATGTATCCCCTGGAAGAAGCACCCCTGGTTTTAGGCCGGAGCGATGCCAAATCCGATGCTTCCCGCCCGGACATCCAGTTGCAGTTCCTGTCTCATCCGGCAAGTCTGAAATGGCAGAAAGGAAAAGAAAGGCCAGAGGCTTATCTCGGGGCTATCGGCCTTTCCCGCCGTCATGTACAGGTAAACATTCAGGACGGACAACTAAGGGTTATTATGAAGGAAGGATCGGTTCCGGTTTACGGATTAGATCGGAATGCTCAACTCAAACAGATCCTGGGAGCAGCAGCATCAGGAGGAATGATCCTGGATACCGGGGAGTACCTCCTTATCGGCTGCTATCTGATGCGCTTTGAACCGGTATAGACTGAATTTGATTGATTACCAGCTTTCTGCTTTTGCATAGGAAATTATATAAATACGAAAATCGGACTCCGAGTCCTTATCACGCATCACGTTTCACGCATCATGTGTCACGTTCCGAAGTCTGGAGCTAAAAATGAAAAAACTTATTCAACAGATATTACCATCCGGAAAACGAGTTCTGTGTGCGTTCGGTTCAAGCGACAAGGGCAGCTTCCGCGATGAGAACCAGGATAATTTTCTGATTCTGCAGCCGGAAGACGGGCGCAGTTATGCTTATTCGCTTATGGAGGAAGAATTCCAAAGGCTTGAAGGAAATTGGCCAGAAACTCATATTCGAGTGGCGGTTGCTGACGGTATGGGCGGGCATGAGGGGGGACGGGAAATCTCCCAGGCAGCGGTAACAGAGCTTATGAATATTGATCCTCAGCTTACTCCCGAAGCCATGCGCTTCGCGATCCTGGAACTGCATAAACTCCTCCAGTCCCAGTTCTCCTCCAAGGGCGAGAGAAACCCCGGGACCACACTGGTCATGGCCGATGTGGAAGTGAAGAGCGGAAAAGGTATCATGCTGAACATCGGGGACAGCCGGGCACTTTTCCTGCAAAAGAATCAGTGGCGTCAGTTGACCCTGGATCATCACGCGTTTGAATTTTCCTGGCGAGACGGAGAATTTGACAGGGATACTTATGAAGCGAAATTAGAAGCCGGGGATCACCGCATAGTTCAAGCACTGGGATACGGTTCAATGGGAATCATCCGGAATGAGGAAGGATACAAGCCATTCCGCTTTGATCCGAATATCAGACTTGATTTAAAGGCAGACCTTCCCCCCGATCTCTCGGATAATACTGATGTTTTTACATTTCATCTTTCTCACGGGGATATGCTGATGCTGGCAAGTGACGGACTTTGGCGGGCCGACCCTGAGGCTTCATGGCGCGATATTCCTCCTGAACAACTGTTCAGCCAGGATGGTGTGGATAAACTGGTCCACAGCTCCGCAGTCCGGCCCGAAGCGGACGACAATATTACGGTAATCTTATGCGGATTCATGTAATGAACCGAAGTGCCAAACTTGCAGTTTGGCAGAATCCCCGGTTTACGCTTTGCCAAACTGTAAGTTTGGTACTCAGGATGCAATAATCACATCCCCCCGCAGTTTATCCTGGAAACCTTTGGTGACGGAAAGGTTCAGATCAGGCAGGTCTTTACAAAACAGATACGGGCGCATTTACAAGTTGGGGGAGTCGCTTTTATTGTCCCGGAGGGACTTGTGAAAATAGCCCGGCAATTCATTGCCGGGTCGGATATGCAAATTTGCCGAGTCCCGCAGGGACGACTGAAAGCCCGGATTTTTCAGTCCCTACGGGACTTGATAATCCGGGGGACCTCACCCGGCAATGAATTGCCGGGCTATTTTCAGAAGTCCCTCCGGGACTGAAAGTTACTCCCCCAACTTATAAATATAAATACGCCCTTGTGATATTTATCAAAAAATTCCTCTGATATCATGCCGTATCTGTTTTTATTAGGGTTCTCCGCCAAGCTGGAAATGAGCAGTTCGGCAAGATGCGCTCTTTCCTTTAGCGGAACCCTGCACACTAGCGGAAAGCCAGACGTAACCCCAGGAATACCAGCACACTCCCGGCAATTTTATTTATCCTGTTGCCGACAGTCGGATTACTGCTTAACCAGTTGCCGATTTTTCCTGACCCGTACCCGACCATACTGAACCCGATAAAAGTAAGAACAACAAAAATACATCCCAGGATCAGCATCTGCACTGCAACATGCCCCCTGTCTGTTTCAATAAACTGGGGGAAAAAGGCCAGGAAGAAAACAGCTACTTTCGGATTTAACATATTGGCAATAATACTCTGCTTAAAAATGGATTTTAACTGAACAGATTTTTGTTCTTTACTCATTGAAATTTCAGCATCGCTTCTGAATATTTTCACTCCCAGCCAGATCAGGTAAACTGCCCCCGCGATTTTAACAATCTGAAAAGCTGCTGCAGAAGAAGTGATCAGGGCAGATAAGCCCACAACAGCACATAATATATGAAAAATATTCCCGAGGCTGAATCCGGCTGCTGCTGAGATTGCGGCTTTTCTTCCCTGCGCTATCCCTCTTGTCATCACGTAAATGATATCAGGTCCGGGGGTGAAAATAAGTATGATCGAAGCTGCTGAAAACATTGCAACCTGTGTGAGCGTAATCATCTATCCTCCTTCACCGAAGTTTGTAGTACCGCCTTTAGGCGGTTTTCAGCCGCCTAAAGGCGGTACTACGAACCGGGGGCATTTATTCAGCCATAGCCTTGATAAAGTCGGCGGCCGTCATAATTTTAGCCCCTGCAGTTTCTATCTTAGGCAATGTTTCATTATGTATCGAAGTTTTTCTGGCTGCCGCAGCATCACTCAGAACAATTATTTCAAGCCCTTTTTTTTTCACCCCGTCTTTCACAGTTCCTAAGACACAGACATTGGTTTGCATTCCGATAATTATCAGACGCCTGATTTTTTCCTTCTCCAGATGTTCTGCAAGAGGGGTTTGTTCAAAGCTGCTTACATTATGCTTGGTAAAAACCGGCTCATCAGGTAGCGGGGTTACACTTTCATGAATTTTCTGGCCTTCTGTATTCGGGGCAAAAAAAGAAGGCTCTTTTTGCTTTGATTCATGGCGGATATGAATAACCGGAAATTTATTTTTCCGAAAAACGTCCAAGATTTTCCTAGCCTGGGAACCTGCTTCGGAACTTCCCTCAAGCTCATATTTTCCGCCTTTAAAATAATCATTCTGAATGTCTATGATAAGAAGTGCGGTCTTGGGAGAACTGATGCTGATTTTTCCATCCCCGGCTGATTCGACCTTAGCAGTCGCTTCCTGCAGATTCCACACCGACAAAAGGCAACATACACACATACAGATCACATAAAATTTTGTTTTCATTTTTCCTCTTTTTTCGTTCAGGATATAGCTGAAGCTTCTAATTTTTAACATCGCCGCTTCCGTGTTTCAAGAAAGCAACTGACGCTAAGGCGTTTCATTCAGCACACCACAGCTTTTCTGTCTCTTCCTTTAATGGGAGCATTCACAATTTTCTTGAAACCACGAACGAATAAGATCGGGATTTTTTTTCTCGCAAAGGCGCAAAGGCGCAGAGGCGCAGAGGCGCAGAGGCGCAGAGGCGCAGAGGAAAGGCGCAAATGTTTCCGCTAAACCGTTGCAGGCAGTGGTTAGCAATTTAAGATCAGGTAAAAAACATCCGTTTTTTAATTTTCTCCGGAATGACATCTTAACATACTGTCATTCCGGGGAAAATCGGAAAACGGATGTTTTCCGATTTTAACCCGGAATCCACTGTCTGCAGAAGTTTTCGATCTACTGAATTTGAAAAATTGTTCTACATTAAAGTGACAAATGAAGGATGCCGACATTTGCAAAGCAAGCTTTGCACTCCGCAGACACAAAATTGGGATTCAGCACATCCCGCAGTCCCCCAGTAGAACGATTTTGCAAATCGTTTAAAAACAATTTGAAAAATTGTTCTACATTAACGTGACAAATGAAGGATGCCGACATTTGCAAAGCAAGCTTTGCACTCCGCAGACACAAAATTGGGATTCAGCACATCCCGCAGTCCCCAGTAGAACGATTTTGCAAATCGTTTAAAACAATTTGAAAAATTGTTCTACATTAACGTGATGCCAACATTCGCAAAGCAAGCTTTGCACTCCGTAGAACGATTTTGCAAATCGTTTAAAAACAATTTGAAAAATTGTTCTACATTAACGTGATGCCAACATTCGCAAAGCAAGCTTTGCACTCCGCAGACACAAAATTGTTCAGCCCTTATACAATTTGGGGTTCAGCACATCCCGCACCCAGTCCCCCAGCAGATTTACCACCAGCACAAACACAATCAGCAGGATCCCGGGAAAAAAGGTAATCCACCAGGAACCGCTGAAGATGTATTCAAAGCCGGATTTGATCAGGGAACCCAGGGATGGCTTTGTAACCGGCATTCCCAGGCCGAGAAAGGACAACGCTGCCTCGCTCATCACCGCGTTGGCGACCTGCACCGTGGAGATAACAAGCACCGGGGAGAGGGTATTGGGAAGGATATGCCGTAGCATTATCCGCTTCTGGCTGAACCCGATAACCCGGGCTGCTTCCACATATTCCTTATTTTTCTCTCCGAGTACAGAAGCCCTGACAGTACGGGCATACTGGGGCCATTCTGCCAGCCCGATGATAACAACCAGCAGGGGCACTGCCAGTTCTTCATAACGGCCCACGCCGAAAGCCACCTGGAAAATGGCACTGATCAGGATGGCAACCATGATCGTGGAAAAAGAGAGCTGCACATCTGCCACCCGCATCAGGAACGCATCTGTCTTCCCGCCCACATAGCCTGAAATAAGGCCGATAAGGACTCCCAGGAATGCCTGAAGGAACACCGCACCGCATCCGATAAGAACCGATATTCTCATGCCGTAAATCATTGTACTCAGCAGATCCCTGCCCTGGATGTCGGTCCCCAGGAGAAATTTTTCACTCCCTTTTTCTTCCCATGAAGGCGGGATTTCAGCATCCATGATATCAATGATTTTCGTATCATATGGGTCATATGGTGCAACAAGCGGAGCGACAATGCTCAGAAAAATAAAGATCATCAGAATGACAAAGCTTGCGATGGCAACCGGGTCTTTTTTGAAACTGTAAAGAAAATAAGATTTTTTAAAGCGATTCCATATCCGGGTCATTTTCGTCCTGCGATTCTTACTGTGGGGTTAACAATTCCGTAAATAATATCCACCAGTGTATTGACAACAACAAACAGCGCTCCCACCGAAACCATATAGGCCACCAGCAGGGCAGTATCGGAGCGTTCCACTGCCTCCAGGAACATGAACCCCATTCCCTGCCATTGGAATACGGTTTCCGTCAGGATGGTGTAGGCGATCATGATGCCAAGCTGGACACCGCCCACGGTGATTACCGGGAGCAGGGTGTTTTTGAACGCGTGAATAATCCATATCCGCCTGCGGTGAAGTCCTTTGGCATAAGCAAACCGGATATATTCTGTTTGCAGCACTTCCATCATTTCCGAGCGGATCAGGCGTATGAACAGGGGCAGCATAATGGATGACAGGGCAATGGACGGCAGGATAAGATGCCGTAATCCGTCTGCTGTGAAAAACCCGCTTTCCCATCCCAGTATATTAACTGTCTGCCCTCTGCCGTATGACGGGAGCCAGTGGAGTTCCACGGAAAAGATGTAAATAAGCAGGATCGCGGTCAGAAATACCGGGATGGACACGCCAACAATACTGAATCCCATGACAAAGCGGGAAAGCCAGCTTCTGGGGTTGATGGCCGAGTATATCCCGATGGGAACAGAGATTAAGATGATAATCAGACTGCTGGCAAAGACCAGTTCCATAGTTGCGGGGGCTTTGGCCACGATGACGTCAAGCGCGGGTTTCTTAAAAAAAAAGGATTGTCCCAGGTCCCCGTGGATAGCGTTCCAGACGAAGCGGAAATACTGCATCATAAAAGGGTCGTTCAGCCCCAGCTTGTCACGCAGGGCTTCCCGTTCTGCTACAGAAACACGTTCTCCCACGATATCCCGTACGGGGTCGCCGATCTGCTGACGGATGGCAAAGCCGATAAAACCGATCACCAGCATGACAAAAACAGCCTGA
>JAUCGG010000329.1 GCA_030378015.1 Desulfococcaceae bacterium HSG8 | reverse complement strand
TCCGGTAAACCTTGATAACCAGTGGATTCCGGGTTAAAATTAAAAAACATCCGTTTTTTAATTTTCCCCGGAATGACAATTTAACCTACTGTCATTCCGGGGAAAATCGGAAAACTGATGTTTTCCGGTTTTAACCCGGAATCCACTGTTTGCACTGTTTGCAGAAGTTTTCGATCTGCTGAATGTAAATCATGCCTCCTGTCTGAGCATGGAAGACAAGATGCCGATGATCTTTCCTGGCTGATCAATACTGTATTCTTTTAAATCAACAGACACCTGTGCGCCTGCTAATTTCAGAAATATCCATCCTGTACCAGTGGTGACTGTCCCGTAAATATTCGGAATCGGATGTTCTTCACGCTGGTTAAAAATCTGCGCCGCAACCATTTCTGAGGCACATTGCCCCAGTTCGCTCATCATATTATCGTTTTTGGCTTCAACAATAGCAATGACCGGAGCACTGACAAACAATTGCTCGGGCGACTGACTGAGCAGAAAATCACAGTATCCGGTCAGCCCCCGATCTTTATCCACGGTAAACTCCACGCCGGAAAACAGACTCACCTGCTTTTGAAAAATCTTGCGAATTTCAAGCAGGATATTGACCACGATTAACTCAGAGCGAGCCTTTTCAGTATTGATGGAGACAGCCAGGGGAATATTTTCAGCTAATGTCGTCGCAAGCGAATCACTGATCGGAACAGGTTCAGTGCTGGCAAAGCTCCCCATTTCTTCCCTGATTTCCAACTGAAATGCTTTCTTAACATCTCTCAGTGTAAAATTACTATATGCCATTGTTATCCTCCTTTACAAAAAGGGTGACGAACGGGTGCCGCTCTGGCTTCTTTACGATATCCGGAGTTAAATGCTGACCGCAACAGGTCTGATCCGTCGGCAGGTCATACGAACTCCCACCATTGCTTCAATCACTTCGGGATATATTACGTCGATAACGCATTGGATAAATAAGGGAACTCCAAATAAATAAAATATCCGATTCCGGAAAATGCAGGGGTGGAGTGATGGTGGGTTACGCTTCGCTCCACCCACCCTACATTTTCGGGTATTTTTTTTGGGAGAAATCCCTAATGTTATATTTTTATTCATTATTTGTTTTTCCGGCACGCGGCTCGGCTCGGCAAATCCGAGCCGCCGGATTTGTCAATCCGGCGGAGCTGACTTTTTTTTAATCAGACAAAAGGTGAGGGGAAAAAAATTGTCGAGTAGAGATCCAGCGCGTATCTGTCCGTCATGCTGGCAATAAGATCACATACAACCCGCTCATGGGGCTGGCAGCGGCTGTCTTCCATTTCCATTTTTTCAAGTTCTTCCCGAAGCAGTCCTTTATCGTTCAGGAGACGGGCATAAAGTTCGGACAGAATTTTTTTTGCCTTTACAAATTCTTCATGCACCTTAGGCGAGCGATATACGTTTTCATAAAGAAATTTCCTTAGCGTGGTCATGGCAGAACAGACTCTTTTACTCATACTCAGTCTGAGTACGTCATCACTGACTTTGCTTGAAAAGATGATATCATTTATCATGGTTGTTGCCCGTTCCGAATGGGTAAGTCCTAGGATATCCGAACAGGACTCCGGAACCTGCTCCGCACAGATCACCCCGCTTCGGACAGCGTCATCCAGATCATGGTTGAGATATGCCATGATATCGGCAAACCGGACAATCTTCCCCTCATTTGTACAGGGCTGATCTTCAGGAGCATCAGGAATAATCTTTCCGTACCCTTTGGAATGCTTTAAAATTCCATCACAGACCTCATATGTCAGATTCAGGCCCTTTCCCCGGTTTTCAAGGACTTCGACCACACGCAGACTCTGTTCGTTATGTGCAAATCCTGTTGAAAATATCTCTTTCAGGGCAGTTTCCCCGCTGTGACCGAACGGCGTATGCCCCAGATCATGCCCCAGGGCAATAGCTTCTGCCAGATCCTCGTTCAGACGCATGGCGCGTGCAATGGTTCTTGCTATCTGGGCGACTTCCAGGGTATGGGTAAGGCGGGTTCGGTAATGGTCCCCCAGTGGTGACAGGAAAACCTGGGTTTTATGCTTTAATCTCCTGAAAGCATTGGAATAGACAATCCTGTCCTTATCTACTTGGAAAGCTGTCCGGATCGGGCATGAAGGCTCTGCTGTTGCGCGGCCCCGGGAGGCAGCGCTCTGGCACCCGAAAGGAGATATAAAGCTCTTTTCTCGTTTTTCAAACTCTTCGCGGATAGACATAATGTCAAAGTTCAGCGGAGCGACGTCGGAGCGTCTTTTCAGCGTATCAGAAAGATTGCGCGTTTAATTCGGATTCTCAAAACCGAGCGTGATTTGGTCAATAGTATTCCTTTATATATTCATACGCCCGGTTAAACAATTCTTCTTCTTTATGAAGCTTGTATTTCAATAAAGTCTTACGCAATTCTTTCTGAACAAGTCTTTCACCTGTGACGGAAGCCTGCCATCCGTCAAAGCGAACAAATTTTACGATCTCGTCAATCTGAGACACTATACGTTCAACAATGGCAGGGGTTTGGTCTGTTTTCATTTCGAGAAACAATTCAGTCAATGCTGCTTTGGCAGATTTCTGTTCCCGGGTTGAAATGACTTCCCGTTCTGCTCTTAACGTGTCTTTGGCTAATTCGCAAAGCTGCTTGATGAACTCAACGCTGCTTATTAATCCCTGCTCCGCCTTGTCCCTAAGCTCCTCAAGCCGCTCACCTAATGCTTTGAATTTCGGGTTATTCGAATTCTTTTTGAATCTGCCGATTAAAATCTTCATCACCCGTTCTGCTTCTTTCGGGTTTTTCTTGTTCATCAGTTCTTCAATTACTTCTGCATCAAGCACCATTTCTTCCATATCGTGGTTAATGCCGGCCACATGAATATGCTCATGAATGAGTGCTGTCGTCTGAGCTCCCAAAGCATGCCAAAGCAAGCGGCCGTTGTCATCTGAAGGTGGTTTGACAGAAGTGTAAACTTGCGACAGCCATTTATAGTCATTCTGATATTGATTCAGAATTTCATCAGGGCTTAATGCTTCCCACAGTTTTGACAATATCGAAAAGTCCTTTGCAAAAGCATCTCGTTTTTCATTACTGCCAATTGCGTTCTGAGCAGCTTCCAGCCCTTCAAATCCTTCTTTGCTTCTATCCACCCCTTCAAAATGGGCAAGACATTTATCTATGTATTCGGGAAGTTTGTCTTTCAGGTCCTGGAGATTGGTAATCACCGTTTTTACGGTTTCTTCATCAAAGGCCAGAGCCTGGGCTGTGTCATCAAATACGCCAAAATAATCCACAATTCTGCCGAATGTCTTATTTGGGAAGAGTCTGTTGGTTCTGCAAATTGCCTGCAAAAGCGTGTGATCTTTCAATGACTTGTCCAAATACATGGTTTGCAGAACAGGGGAATCAAACCCGGTTAAAAGCTTTGCCGTGACAATGATGAATTTCAATGCGGAATCAGGGGCGTTGAATTCCTCCACTATCTTTTCCTGCTTGTCTTTATCAACCGCCCACTTCTGTTTGAACTCAAAATCGTCATTGGCAGATGTGCTTATCACTACTTTGCTGCTGTTCTCAGGCATCAGCTTGTCCAGTGCCTCTTTGTATTGAATACAGGCATGACGGTCCGGAGTGACTATCAGCGCCTTGAATCCTTCAGGGGCCAGATGCTTTTTGTAATGGTCGGCAATGTCTTCAACAATGGTCTGAACTCGCTCAGGTGCTTTTAAAAAGGCATTCATTTTGGCAGCCTTCTGACTGAGTTTGTTTTGATCTGCTTCGCTCAGATCGTTTGCCATTTCTTGAAAAGCCGTATTTAATGCCTCTTTGTCAATGTGATAATTGGGCAGTCGGGGTTCAAAATGCAGGGGAAGAGTCGCTTTGTCCCGAATGCTGTCCTGGAATGTGTATCGGCTCATATACCCGCCTTTGTCTTCTTCTGCTCCAAAAGCCCAGAACGTATTTTTATCAGCTTTGTTAATGGGTGTGCCTGTCAGACCGAACAAAAAAGCGTTTGGCAATGCTGCACGCATGGCTCTTCCCAAATTGCCTTCCTGTGTCCGGTGAGCTTCATCCACCATGACTATGATATTTTCCCTCTTGTTCATGTCAGGATAAGCATCTCGGAATTTATGAATCATTGTGATAATTATTTTGCGTGTGTCACGCTCTAACAGGCTGTTCAGTTCTTTGATGCTGTTGGTGGTCACAAAATTGGAAATATCAGCAGAGGCAAACGATGAGGTGATTTGTGAATCCAAGTCTGTTCGGTCAACCACGATAATCACAGTCGGGTTACCTAATTCTGCCTGCCTTCTGAGTTTTTGGGAAGCAAATAACATGAGGAGGGATTTGCCTGAGCCCTGGAAATGCCAGATCAGCCCTTTTTTGATTCTGCCTTCCAATACCCGTTGCACAATGGCATTGGCTCCTTCGTATTGCTGATATCGGCAAATCACTTTTACCTTTTTTTTGGAATTGTCAGTGCCATAGACTGAATAATATTGAAGTATATCCAACAGGGTGGAAGGCTTTAACAAATGCGTCAGTTGCTGGGCCACATCTTGCAGCCCGGCAAATTGATGCAGTTCATTTCTTTCGTCTTCTATGCGCCAGGGCGCCCAAAATTCCAAAGCTGTTCTTATTGCTCCGATAAACAGTTCTTTTCCTTCAGATGCAAAGGACAGGATATTCGGAACAAAGAGTTGCGGCACGGCATTCTCGTAAATATCATGCACTTCGTGCGCTGCGTCATACCAGCTTACAGCCGGGCGGACCGGCGTTTTCAATTCGCCGACGACCACGGGAATGCCGTTTAGGAACAGCACCAGATCAGGTATCTTGGTTTCACGGGCATGGACTTTGAATTGATTGGTTAGGATGAAGGAATTGTTTTTTAATTTTTTGTAATCAATCAGCTTTATTTTCACATGCTCGCCGTCAGGCCCGAAAGGCAAAGAATGTTCGTTTCGCAGCCATTTGGCAAATTCTTCGTTGGCTCTTACCAAACCTGCATTAGCAACAGTGATTAAGATGGCTCTGAGTTTGCGGATGACTTCATCTGCGTTTTCAGGATTACGTTCGATATCGGGATTCAGTCGGCAGAGCGATTCCTTCAGTTCCTTTTCAAGCAGCACTTCTGTAATGTCCCGCTTCAACAATTCACCGGGCACGTATCGCCATTTGTGATCTCCGTAAGGAGAATTTGTCTCTTTTAAACCTGATTTTTCTTCATTCAGGTTTAGACCGGTCAGCCGATGTATAAAAAAACGCTCTACGCTGTTGAGTTCGTTAAATTTCATTATCCGAATATCTCATCCAATAATTTTTGTTTGAGTTTTGTTAAAGTTTTCTTTTGTCCTTTTAATTCATAAATAAGCTTATCAAAGTGCCTGAATAAGCCAGTCAGCTTTTCTTGGAATTCCATTTTCGGAATGGCAAACTTTTGCTTTTCTAAAACCTTCCATTTGATAGTTGGCGACAATGAACCTTCTGAAATTTGAACAGCCCTATCCATGAATACATCTGATTGCATAAAATAAGGAAGAAATTCTTTTTTTATTACATCTTCTTTTGCTCTTAAAACCATAGAGTGTGCAGAACAAATGCCTTCAAAGTGCGAAACAGCGATTTTTCTTTGATAGGCTCTTCGTTTTCCAAAGATGATGTCGCCTTTCCAAACGAGTAATTTGGTCCCTTTTACATCTGCCGGGCTACCTTGACGCTCAATCCTGAGATTATCCGGGTCTAAATGTTCAAGACCGACATAAATTTTTAAATCGGTTTTGGCTGGGGCAACTCGTTTTGAAATATGCTGAGAGACGTCACCAAAATAAATGGTTTTGTAATTCTCAGAATTCAGGTAACTTCCAAATTCTTGTTTCTCTGAAAATAACTCCCATAGCAACTGTCTTTTGGTTTGAAATAAATTCTTCTCCTGCGCTTCTGTTTGCTCAATGGCAGTATCAATGGATTGAAATAAAGCAGCTATTTGTTTTTGCTCTTCGAGCGGGGGGATGGGGATTTCAAGCTGAGATAGAAGAGTTTGGCTGATACTTGTAATATTCGTCCCCTGTACTAGTCTTATCAAGTTATCCCTGAACGCACTACTTTTTGTACAGTAAGCCAAATAAATCGGATCAACATTTGAATCATAAATTCTGCCTCTGATACAAAATGCGGAAAATGTGGCATTAAAAGGGATTTCTTTGAATAACAAAGTTCTACCAACCAATTCCCTGTTGCCATTAGATCGAACGAATAACATATCGTTATCTCTCAACAAATAATCATCTGAGGGGATACGGTCCGCAATCAGAAATGGGATATCCTTATATTTAGCAAAAAAATGATCTTGAAAATCAGATACACCAAACAATCTCCACCCACTATGTCGTGTACCTTTATTGAAGTTAAACCCATTCTTAAACTGCAAAATTTCTTTAAGTTCTACTTGGTCCCAAGTTTCCTTCCTCAACTTCATAGTCGAATCCCCATATTCTTTAATTGATCAACAGTAAGTTATGTAAATTTTTCCCATTTTTCCTTTCTCAGCTTCATACTTCAAAATCCTTATCATCAATGAAGGTGTTCAGACAATCCTAACCCCGGTTGATAAGATTTCCTTTACAAACGGGTCTTCCGGTGTGAAATCTTCCGGACGGAACGGAAGCGGAGATAAATCTGTACTTACTGACAGCGTTATGTCACCGATTTTTTTCCGGTCTTCAAACCGTACACCTTCAAAGGCATCGGAAACCAACACAATATCAATATCGCTCCACTCATGCTCCAACCCTTTTGAATAGCTTCCAAACAGGACAGCCTGCTGGATATGCACATTATTCTGTTCTAATTTATGAATGAACTCATTTATGATTTCACTTATCTCAACTGGGATTTTATCCATTGGAACTGCTCCCTGATCTGAGTGAAATAGCCCTCAGTAAAAGATTTCGTGCATTGCCGGTAAAACTCATGCCTGGAGTCGGGGTATCTTGCCTCAAGATTGAAACTGTTCACTTCGTTAAAAAGTGTTATCTGCTCACCGGACAAAACAAGTGATGTGTTTTCAGCCAGTTTGACAAGATTGTGTATCCTGGGCGGCAATCTGTTCTGATTATCCCTTACATAAGCCGCCTTCAATCCTTTTTCAAGAACAAGGTGTCCCAAAAACAGGCACCAGTCATATTTCCCTGCTACAAAAAGGGCTTCGGCAGCGTCCAGATCGTGTTCAGCACTTTGAAGCCAATAATCAATATGCTCCTCAATATTCATAACGCCTCTCCAGTTCCTGTTCCACCTTTTCCCATTTATCTTTTTTTCAACTTCATCCTTCAATCCCCATATTTTTTAATTGAACAAACAGTAATTTGTGTAAAATTTTCCCCATTTTTCCTTTCTCAGCTTCATACTTCAAAATCCTTATCATCCACCTTTATATAACTACTACCTGACCACATAAATTTTGACGGGTGAGACCTGCGGGGTTTTGGAAACCCCGCAGGTCTCAATCAGTGTGACTCGTCAGAATTAATTTGGTCATGTAGTAATACTTAAATGTTGCCCGAAATTTTAATCCTAATCTGTAAAGCCTTGTCTGGCAGGCGTTTACCGATTCGCCATCTTATAAGAACCGATTTTAATTTGTTTTTATAACCATTCGGATCTGTTATTTTT
>JAUCGG010000254.1 GCA_030378015.1 Desulfococcaceae bacterium HSG8 | reverse complement strand
TAAGGTAAGGGTAGTATTTCCGGGGAGCATAAAACTACTACATCCGAATAAATTATAATATCAGGAAATGGTGGGAGATTCCTCCCCTTGAAGTAGGATATGGCTACCGTTGAATACTCCCTCCACCCCATTGATTTCTTTATTCTTCTGTTTTAAATAACCTGACAGCATCTCACCGGAAAATTCTCATGACGCACTTCTCTGCGCGCGTCTGATGACCCAGTCAGAGATTTATTTGAATTTCGCCATCTGAATTTCGGATATTCGCTTTCTGTTCATTACGGATCAAGTTTTTTTTATGACTTGCCCGTCTTCATCATTCCCGCGCAAATCCTGTCTGAGACAAAGCAGGAATCCGTGCGGACGGACAATATGGGAATAGCGGATTGTCAGAACAGCATCATGCTGCTGATTCTGACGGATATGCGCATCTGATCAGAGAAATGGAATCAAAGGGGAGTATAGATGAGTAAAATCGAAATCTTAATAGCGGACGATCATGCGATTGTGCGGAACGGATTACGAAAGCTTCTGGAAGAACAGGCCGATATGGAGGTCGTCGGTGAGGCGGTTGACGGCCTCCAGACAGTGAAAAAAGCGAAATCCCTTCATCCGGATGTGGCGCTCATTGACATTGCCATGCCCCGGTTAAGCGGTCTGGAGGCAACCAACCTGATCAAGGAAGCTGTGCCCGATGTTCAGGTCGTTATTCTTTCCATGCATGAAAAAGATGCATATGTAGATCGGGCCCTGTCCTACGGTGCGCTCGGATATGTACTCAAGGCGTCTCCCACATCTGATGTGCTTGAAGCGATCCGGGCAGTACATGAAGGCAAGTATTTCCTGAGTTCCAAAGTCAATGCACAGATTATAGACACTTATCTGAAAAACCGGAAAAACAAGAGTGATGTCAGCGGGTATAATCTCCTTTCCGAACGGGAGCAGCAGGTATTCCGACTGCTGGTTGAAGGCAGGGAGACCGGGGAGGCAGCCGATGTCCTCTGTATAAGTCTGAAAACCGTAAAAAAACATCGTGCGAATATTATGAAAAAACTTGATATTCACAATATGGTGGAACTGGTAAAATATGCTGTCAAAATCGGTATTATAGGCCCCGAACTTTGGGGGGATTAACCTTTGATCCGAGTTTATTCTATTCCTGCCAAAATTGCTCATCTGAAAGTAGGATATTCCTACCTGTTGAATACGGTTTTCGCCCCATTGATTTATTCACTCTCAGGTTCTATATAAAATTCGTCATACATTGATTATTTTAAAAGGAAAAATATTGTCAGAGGATCAAAAAATGAGATTTTGTGAATATTCGATATGAATTTTATCACAAAGCTTCGCACTATGATCCTTTCCGAATCCGGCGGACATGATTTTACAAAAATGTCCGTCTGATATGAAATCGCCATACATAACCGGGAGGTGTCTGTTTTGGCTTTTATCAATAAAAGAAACAAAGAAATACAGACAAAAATAGTTTATTACGGCCCCGGCCTGGGAGGAAAGACAACTAACCTGGAATGCATTATCAGAAGGTACGGGACCGGGTAGATTCAGAAATGGTAAGCATAAGAACTCACGGGGACCGGACCCTGTTTTTCGATTTTCTCCCTTTTGATGTCGGAACAATCAAAGGATTTAATATCAAAGTGAAATTATACACTGTACCGGGTCAGGTACATTACAATGAGACCCGCCGGATGGTGCTGAGGGGCGCGGATGGTATCGTATTTGTGGCTGATTCCGTGCTTATGCAAAGGGAAGAGAATTTCCAGTCTCTCAGAAATCTCCAAGAAAACCTGGTAACTTATAAAAAAGATATCTCCAGAATTCCCCTGGTCATGCAATATAATAAAAGAGACTTGCAAGGTAGCCAACTGTTACCGGTCAAGCTGATGGAAAAAGAACTGAACAACCGGCTGAAGGCCCCTTTTTTCGAAGCCAGTGCCCTGAAAGGGAAGAATGTTATTCCCACTCTGAAAAAAATTATCTCTAGGACAATAACCTCTATAGGGAGCAGGCTGAAATAGAGTTGCAGACTTTTCCACAAAAATAATTTCACTGGAAATCTGTACAATCCCCCGGACTTCCGAAGCCCTCAGAGCTTCGGAAGTCTTTCACGTCACAGTTTTTTTCAAAAATTTCCTGTTGCTATCCTCTCTGGTTTTCTGTATATAACAGTAGTTCACAATTTCATTTTAGCGGAGTGCAAAGCTTGCTTTGCAAGTGTTCTGTCCTGATTTCTTTTCCGGCACAAAGCAAGCTTTGCACTCCGCTAAAATGCGAGGATGCTTATCAAAGGATCGCAAAGCAAATAAAGATTGTACGGAGTGCCAAACTTACAGTTTGGCAGAATTCCCGGTTCCCAATTATGCCAAAACTGTAAGTTCGGCACTCCTTCTGACAAATTTTATGCTGATTATAACGGATTTCGGGGAGGGACATCTGAAAACAGCCCGGCAATTCATTGCCGGACAAGGCCCCCGCAGCCTGCGGGAGTCCCGGAGGGACGACTGATTCAGTCGTCCCTCCGGGACTCAGGGAGGTTGCTGATGCCTTACCCCGGCAATGAATTGCCGGGCTATTTTCAGGTGTCCCTCCGGGACAGGAAAGTGCCGGGAAAGTGCCTCCCCTAAATCCGTTATAATCAGATTTTATGTTAAAGGCTCTGTGTGATCCTTCTTGGCAATCAATAGATGAAAAATCCTCTGGAATGCTTGGGATTTGTCAATCCCAAGCGAGCTTTTCCGGGCTATTTTCCATCTGCTGAATCTGAAAAAATCCGATAACGAAACCCGGGATTCAAAACCCAGGCCGATCTTAGGATGCTCGTGAGTCGTAAGTTCTCTGAAGCCGCTGTTCGGAGTCCCCTTTTTAAAGGGGGAGTTTCCGGGTGAGTCATTTCAGCCATTTATGAGAACTTACGACTCACGAGTTAGGATGGTATGGGGTATGAATTCCCGCTAATCCAGGAGACACTTAAATATGACAGATTTTAAATACCAGGAGATATTTCCCCTGGGAGAAGACAGGACAGAATACCGCCTTCTGACAAAGGAACATGTCTCTACGGCATTGTTCGAGGGCAAAGAAATTTTGAAAATTTCCCCTGACGGCCTTACACTTCTTGCAGAGGAGGGGTTCAGAGATGTGGCGCATCTGCTGAGGCCCTCACATCTGAAATTGCTGGCAGAGATATTTGATGATCTGGAAAGCTCTGATAATGACAGGTACGTCGCGCTTGAAATGCTGAGGAATGCGGTGATTTCCGCTGAAGGCGTATTTCCTTTATGTCAGGACACCGGCACAGCCATTGTGATGGGGAAAAAAGGTCAGCAGACATGGACAGGCTTCAGCGACGAAGAAGCACTTGCCAGGGGGATATTTAACGCGTACACAAAGAACAATCTCCGCTATTCCCAGAACGCACCGCTGAGTATGTACGAGGAAAAAAATACAGGCTCCAACCTCCCCGGTCAGATTGAAATTTATGCCACCCCGGGGGATGCCTACAAATTTCTCCTTATTGCGAAAGGCGGGGGATCCGCGAACAAATCCTATCTCTACCAGGAGACAAAGGCTTTGCTGAACCCTGAGACCCTGGCAGCATTTGCAAGAGAAAAAATGAAGAGCCTGGGAACAGCAGCCTGTCCTCCCTACCACCTTGCTTTTGTTGTGGGCGGAACCTCTGCTGAAATGAACCTGAAAACCGTTAAACTGGCCTCGGCAAAATACCTGGATGACCTTCCCACAACAGGCAGCGAATCCGGACATGCCTTCAGAGACACGGAGCTTGAGGCAGAACTGCTGAAGATATCCCGTGAAATCGGTCTCGGAGCACAGTTCGGCGGAAAATATTTCTGCCTGGATACACGGGTCATCCGCCTCCCGAGACACGGCGCATCCTGTCCGGTGGGAATCGGCGTCAGTTGCAGTGCGGACAGAAATATCAAGGCAAAAATCACCCGGGACGGCATTTTCCTGGAAAAGCTGGAAACTGATCCTGCCAAATATCTCCCGGAAGCCGGGGGCAGCGATGAAGATGCGGTTCGTATTGATCTGAATCATCCCATGAGTGAAATCCGTTCAACATTAAGCAAATATCCGATAGCGACGCGCCTCCTTCTGACCGGGAAAATTGTGGTGGCAAGGGATATCGCCCATGCGAAACTGAAGGAGCGTATTGACGCCGGAGAAGATATTCCCCAGTATTTCAAGGATCACATTATTTATTACGCGGGGCCGGCAAAGACCCCTGAAGGCTATCCTTCCGGTTCCTTCGGCCCCACAACTGCCGGCCGCATGGATTCTTATGTGCCCATATTCCAGGAACGCGGGGGATCTATGGTCATGCTGGCAAAGGGAAACCGCTCCGGCATCGTTACAGAGTCATGCAGCAAAAACGGCGGATTTTATCTCGGTTCCATCGGGGGGCCTGCAGCCAGACTGGGGAAGGAGTGTATTACCGGGATTGAAGTTCTTGAATACCCTGAGCTTGGGATGGAAGCGATTTTTATGATTACGGTAAAGGATTTTCCCGCATTCATTATTGTGGATGACAAGGGGAATGACTTTTTTAAAGATTTGCTGTAAATTCAGTAGATCGAAAACTTTTGCAAACAATGGATTCCGGGTTAAAATCGGAAAACATCCGTTTTTCGATTTTCCCCGGAATGACAGTACGTTAAGATGTCATTCCGTGGAAAATTAAAAAACGGATGTTTTTTTACCTGATCTTAAATTCGGTAACCCGGAATCCGCTGCCTGCAACGGTTTACCAGAAACTTTTCGATCTACTGACAATGGCAAATACCGATTTGCCAAAAGGTTCGGACAGAGAGAACTCTCTTTCATTTCACGCCTCTTTTTTCACTTCATGACGCCTGGGGTATAAAGTGAAAGTTCACGCCGTAACCCAGTAAGACATCTGTTCCCAGTTCTCCCTGTAGCTTCTCCAGGGAAAGCTGCCGCTCCTCATTGTCGGGTTCGGTCAGGATCACCCAGAATTCATGCGGGCTGAATTCCTCAATCCCCGTCAGCCTCACCTCATGAAATTTCTTCTGCAGTTCGGCAATGATGTTTTCAATTTTCAAACAGAAGAAGGAGGTATTGGGACGGATGATTGATCGGAATATTGATCGGCAATACCCGAAGGGGTTAGATAATCTATTCCAGGTAAGCGAATCGCCACCCTGGGAAACGAATCCGCCGAATTATAAATTTTCCCTGAAAGGGATACATCCGAATTTCCTTATGTATCCCCTTCAGGGAAAATATTTTTGTATTGTCGTTCCCAGGGTGGCGCTACGCTGACCCTGGGCTATATTATATAACCCCTTCGGGGTATTGGGACGGATTGATCGGAAAACCGGCAATACCCGAAGAGGAACGAATTCCCCGAATTACCCCGAAGGGGTTGGATAATCTATCATCACGCATCACGCATCTCACTCATCAGCAAACCGCCTTGCAAAGCTGCAAAATATTAACATGTTTATCCATAATATCAACAGCCTGTTCAAACAGGGGTTCTGCTTCTTCATACCTGCCCTGCCCCCCGTACAGCAGCGCTAGGTTATTGAGGGTGGCAGCAACATTCGGATGATCTGCCCCGAGGTTATCCTTCACAATCTTCAGTGCCTGTTTGAACAGGGATTCGGCTTCTTCATATTTCCCTTGGTCATTATACACCAGCCCCAGGTTGTTGAAACAATCACCGGTCTCCGCATGATTTTTCCCTAAAACTTTTTCTTTGATTTTCAAAGCACGGGTAAGCGGAACTTCCGACCCTGCGTAATCACCGGCATCATAAGCAGCAACCCCCCATTTTTTCAAATATTTCGCCAGGATCAGTTCGGATCCCTGGGGAACAAGTTCGGCAGCTTCGCAAAAATAACCTACAGCCCCCTCATAGTCCAGTATGATATTTCTTAAATCACCGATTTCCGCTGCTGAGGCCGCTGCTGAAAGCAGGTATTGATTTATATGTTCATCTGATGAGTGCCTTGCTGCTTTGATATGCTTTTTAAATGCTTCATACAGAAATTTTTCAGCCTGTTCAAAATCGCCCGCTTTCAGGACTTCCTCTGCCTGGCGTCTGAGCCTTGTCACGCCAGGATCGTCCGACTCAGAATCCTCCAGTCCGGTTAGGAGGTCCTTGTACCGCGTGACAACCTCACACAGGGTATTGTCACCATGTTCAGGGTCAACTTCCGCTTCTTCAAGAATTTTGAAGAAACTCCTCAGAACGCTTTTGCTGACTCCCCATTCTTCTGCACGATTTTCAAGGGTTTTTTCTGAAATTCTTTCATAGTTTTTTACGCTGGCATTTTCCGGAGATAAATTCATCACGTTGCCGCCCAGAACAATCAGATTGCTTATAAAAGAGAATGCTTCCATTGTATTGCACCTTTGTTAAATTCGCTGATCATGTTATAAAATATTTTCTCGTTCCTATTCCTATCTTGACAGTCATAAGTTCTCTGAAGCCGCTGTTCTGAGTCCTCCTTTTTTAAAGGGGAATTCAGGGGGATTTCAGCAGGTTGGGGGAAATCCCCCCCGGCCCCCCTTAAAAAAAGGGGGGAGTTTCCCGGTGAGTTATTTCAGCTATTTATGAGAACTTACGACTCACGAGATTCCTATCTATGAAACGAAAATTTTTTCTACTTTCATCAGGCATCTTTCATAGAAATGACCAGCAGATTGACAAATCCGTCGGGAGTGGAAATTTTCATCCACTGATTATTGAAGATTTTTTTAACACCTGACAGCACTGAAATCAATGGGGTGAAAACAGTATTCCGAGGTAAAAAAAAGCGAATTCGGCGATCTGTTCGTTTTTGATCTGAATCGCAAACCACGTCCGGTTTTTTCGGCCATTTGTCTGAACCACGATCTGCAGGATTAAAGGATTTACAGGATAACATGCTGTGAATCCTGTTTATCATTTAATCCTGAAAATTCGGGTTCGGACAAATGGCCGAAGATCAGGGCCATTTCTTTCCATGTCATTTTTTTCCATAGTCAGAATCCTTTTTAAGCCCGGAATCAATTACAGAGGGTTACATAATAAAATAAAAAAGTTATGTATCATTTTCAGGAAAAAAACCTTTATCTCATGTTCATTTCCCAGGGCTATAATATTTAGGGCATACCCGAAGAGATTCCATAATATCAACAGATGGAAATGTCCTTGAACTGCTCCGGGCAGATTGACAAATCCGCCTGAACTGCTTGGGATTTGTCAATCCCAAGCGAGCATTTGGGGAGTACTTTCTATAGCCCGGGGTCTTCGTTTCGGCCATTGTCTGAACTCGGATTTTCAGTATCAAAAAATTACCATGATTACAGCAAGTTATCCAAGCAACCTTTACCGTGAAAATACATTTTCATGGCCGGGGGTGATTGCCCTGATCATGAGCGTTTAATCCTGCAAATCCCGGTTCAGACTCTCACAATCACTTCCTTCAGGCATAATCAGCCACAGCCGTTTAAGGTAAACCAGCTTGCGGAGGAACGCAATCGCAAGGAACCGGAACGCCCCTGCTTACCCATAACTTTGCCTGGGTCAACGGAGGGTTCTCCGCATCTTGGTGATGATTTCTTCTCCCCCATACTCTGCTTGGCGGCTTGTATCCATAATCAACAAAGGCTGACTCATTTATAGAATCATATCTTTTCTGTTGAATCTATACC